>NZ_JANSJL010000101.1:55742-61302 GCF_047502745.1 Synechococcus sp. F70.1 | reverse complement strand
AAAACCTGCTTCAGGTACCGCCCTGTATGGGATCCCGGGTGTTCGGCTACTTCTTCCGGGGTGCCAACAGCAACAATCTGGCCGCCCTGGTCGCCCCCTTCCGGCCCCAGGTCGATGATCCAGTCGGCACAGCGGAGAATGTCCAGGTTGTGCTCGATCACCAGCACGGTGTTGCCCGCACCCACCAGCCGCTGCAGGACGTTCAAAAGTTTGTGAACATCGTAAAACGACAGGCCGGTGGAGGGTTCATCCAGTAGATAAAGGGTTTTGCCGGTGGAGCGGCGGGCCAGTTCTGCGGCCAGCTTTACCCGCTGGGCTTCCCCACCCGAGAGGGTTGGAGCCGGCTGACCCAGCTTGATGTAGTCGAGGCCCACATCGGCCAGGGTCTGCAGGATCTTGGCCGCAGGGGGCAGGGCAGCGAAAAACTCCAGCGCCTCTCCCACCGTCATATCCAGGACTTCGGCGATGTTTTTGCCCTTGTACTTGACCTGGAGGGTCTCGCGGCTGTAGCGCTTGCCGCCGCAGACTTCGCAGGTAACATACACATCGGGCAGGAAATTCATCTCAATCACGTTCACCCCTTGCCCTTTGCAGGCTTCGCAGCGCCCGCCCTTGACGTTGAAGGAGAAGTGGCCAGCTTGATAGCCTCTGGCTTTGGCGTCCCGAGTCTGGGCAAAGGCTTGGCGGATGGGATCAAACAGACCCGTGTAGGTGGCAGGGTTGGAGCGAGGGGTGCGGCCAATGGGGGATTGGTCGATGACAATAACCTTGTCGATGTGCTCGATGCCGTGCAACTCCCCCATTTCCGCCGGCTTGGGCACCTTCTGGCCGAGGTAGTGCTGCAGGGCAGGGTAGAGCAACTCGTTGACCAAGGTGGACTTGCCGGAGCCGGAGACCCCCGTAACACAGACTAGTTTGCCGAGCGGGATCTCCACATCGATGTGCTTGAGGTTGTTTTTGTGGGCATTGGTGAGCTTGAGGGCAACCCCTTTCCCCGGTCGGCGCTGGGCAGGGGTAGGGATCCGCCTCCGCCCCGAAAGGTAAGCTCCGGTCATGGAGCGCTCGCAGGCCAGGATGTCGGCTAGAGACCCTTGGGCCACCACTTCTCCCCCGTGAATGCCAGCTCCAGGGCCAATGTCCACGATGTGGTCGGCGGCGCGGATGGTTTCCTCGTCGTGCTCCACCACGATTAGGGTGTTGCCCAGATCCCGTAGGCGGAACAGGGTTTGCAAGAGGCGGTGGTTATCCCGCTGGTGCAAGCCAATGGAGGGTTCGTCCAGCACATAGAGCACGCCCGTCAGGCCAGAGCCAATCTGGCTAGCCAGCCGGATCCGCTGCGCTTCACCCCCCGAAAGGGTCATGGCCGGGCGGGCCAAGGTGAGGTAGTCAAGGCCCACGTCGATCAAAAACTGCAGCCGGGTTTTGATCTCCCGCAGCACCAGCTCGGCAATCTGCGCCTGGCGAGGGGTGAGCTTCAAATGCTCTAAGCGGTGTAGGCACTCCCGGATAGAGACCTCGGTGAGATCGGTGATACGGTAGCCGCCGACACGCACTGCCAGGGCCTCAGGGCGAAGGCGAGCCCCCCCACAGGCCGCACAGGGGCGGTAGGTGAGGTAGGTTTCCAGCTTTTGCCGGTAGGTCTCGGAGGTGGTTTCTTGGTAGTGCCGCTGCAACTGCGGGATCACCCCTTCGTAGCGACGGTAGTAGCCCCGGCCCCGGTAGGGGGATTCTGCCTCAACGTAGATCTCCTGGTCGGTGCCGTAGAGGAGGATCTGCTGCTGCTCGGGCGTGAGGTCGCACCAGCGGCTGCTGAGGTCAAAGCCAAAGGCCCTGGCGACCCCTGCCAGCAGCGCCAGGTAGTAGGGGTTCTCCCGCTCGGCCCAGGGTGCGATGGCCGCGTAGAGGGGAAGCTTGGGATCGGGCACAATGCGGTCGGGGTCGAAGATGGGCTCAAAGCCCAAGCCGTGACAGACAGGACAGGCGCCAACGGGCGAGTTGAAGGAAAATAGCCGCGGCGACAGCTCGCTCAGCACCGAGCCATGTTCGGGGCAGGCGAATTGTTCAGAGAAGATCAGCTCCGTCGGCTTGCCGTTGAGGTACTGCCCCGCCACCTCGGCTACTTTTTGCAACAGATGTTCCCGCTCCTCCTCCCGAGGCAAGAGCTCCACCACCGCCAGTCCCCCCGACTGGCGCAGACAGGTGGTCAGGGAATCGGCCAGCCGCTCTGCAATGTCGGGGCCCTTGACCAGCCGATCCACCACCACCTCGATAGTGTGGGTCTTGTTTTTGTCCAAGGTGATCTCTTCGCTGAGATCCCATACCTGGCCGTCGACACGCACCCGCACAAATCCCTGCTGGCGCAGGCTTTGCAGGAGCGCTGCGTGGGTGCCCTTTTTCCCCCTCACCACAGGCGCAAGCAGCTGAAAGCGCGTCCGATCCGGCAAGGCCAGGATCTGATCCACCATTTGATCCACCGTCTGGGGAGCAATCACCCGGTCGCACTGGGGGCAGTGCGGGATCCCAGCCCGCCCGTAGAGCAGCCGCAGGTAGTCGTAGATCTCGGTAACGGTGCCCACCGTGGAGCGGGGGTTGTGGCTGGTGGACTTTTGGTCGATGGCAATGGCCGGGCTCAAGCCCTCGATGCGATCCACATCCGGCTTGTCCAGTTGCCCTAGAAATTGCCGCGCATAGGCACTGAGGGACTCCACGTAGCGCCGCTGCCCCTCGGCAAAAATGGTGTCGAAGGCCAGCGAAGACTTGCCGGACCCGGAGACGCCCGTAAACACCACCAGGCGATTGCGCGGGATCCGCAGCTCAATGTTCTTAAGGTTGTGCTGCCGCGCCCCCACTACGTGGATTTCGTTCTGGCCGGACATCTCGTCCCCTCTGTGCGCAGCGCAGGTCGAAAAACAACGAAAGTTAAGGAACATTAACGATTCTAGTGCCGCGCCAGAAGTCTGTCCTCTCCAATCGAGAAGGGGTGCCGGCAAGCTGGGTCTATCGTGGGCAGGAGAAGGAAAAAGACCTGGCTATCTTGGAAGGGCCACTTGAGGGATCCCGAAGCAACCTAGCCCATGACCTGGCCGCTGCTTGCTGTCCAAAAAGTCTTCATCTACCTGCTGGTGGGGATCGCCTTCACGGCCCTTTGCCTTGGAGATCAGGCCCTGTCGCCGGCGGTTATCGCCCTCTGCTTGGCGGCGGGGGTGGGCAGTTGGTTCTGGGAGCCACCCCGAATTAGCTTTGCCCGCTATGCGCCCCTCTGGATGCCGCTGACGGTGAGCGTGTTGGTCAGCTTGGCGGCGTTGGTGCTCTCGGGCTTCCTGCAGCTTTCGGATGGGGCCATTGGCCTGGTGCTCTACCTGACGGGGGCCAAGTTGTTTCAGCGGGAGCGGGCAGCAGATTACATCCAGTTGGCGGTGTTGTCGCTGCTGTTGATGGCGATTGCCACCCTGTTCAACCAGGATATTAGCTTTGGACTCCTCTTCCTGCTTTACGTGGGGGTAGGGCTAGTTAACCTCACCCTTTATCATCTGCGCCTCCAAGCCGAGCAGCACCCGCAGGCGGCCAGCCAAGTCCGCAGGATCGACCTTGGCTTTCTGGGGTTTCTTGGATCCCTGGCCTTGCTGGCCATGGTCCTGTCAGTGGCTTTGTTTTTCCTATTTCCGCGCGTCGGCTTGGGGATCTTAGGCCGGCAGGCCCGTTCGCCGGTGATGACCACTGGCTTTGCCGAAGAGGTCAGCCTGGGGGAGTTCGGCACCCTCAAGACTGACAACACCGTTGTCATGCGGGTGGAGTTCCCGGCAGGGGTGCCGCCCCAGGTGGAGTCTCTCTACTGGCGTGGCATGAGCTTTGATCGCTACGACGGGCGGGCTTGGTCGCGGACGCTGGATCGCTCGCTCTCGATCTTCCCCAACGCGGCAGGGGTTTTTGAGCTCTCGGCCTCCCCCTTGATCCCTGCTGCCTCCGACCTGCAGTTCTTTCCGCTGGAGCAGCTCATCTACCTAGAGCCGCTGGACACCAACACCGTTTTTGGGGTGTCGCCGCTGGTGGAGGTGGAATGGCTGGATCGAGGTGGGGCGATGACTCCACAGCAGAGGTGGCAATGGCAAAACCGCCGCCTGCTCCTGCGCGAGACTGGAGATGTCAGCCATTCTCTGCCCCCCCGGATGCCCTATCTCTACCGTGCCGTGAGCCGGATCCCACGGGATCTGGAACCCCGCCTGCGCCAGCTTGGCCGGGAGGAGCTGCTGAGCGCTCTTGACCCAGTCCAGCAACAAGCCTATCTGCAGTTGCCAGAAGACCTGGATCCGCGCATTCCCGCCTTGGCAGAGGAGATCACGGCTGGGATCCCCGATGTCTTTGGCAAGGTAACGGCTCTGCGGAACTACCTGCTAGAGAACTACGCCTACACCACCAATTTGCCGGATCCCGGTGCCGAGCCGCCTTTGGAGGCTTTTTTGTTTACCCATCGCCGCGGCCACTGCGAATACTTTGCCACCGCTCTGACGATACTGGCCCGCAGCCTTGGCATACCGGCCCGCGTGGTCAATGGCTTCTTGGGCGGTCGCTGGGTGGCGCAGGAGAAGTACTTGGCGGTGCGCAACGCCGATGCCCATTCTTGGACGGAGATCCCCTTTGGCCCCTATGGATGGATCATCTTCGATGCCACGCCGGCAGAGGCCAATGTTAGCCAGCGGCAAAGCGGGTGGGATCCCATCCTAGACTTCTACGACAGCTTGCGCTTCCGCTGGTTTAAGTATGTGATTCAGTACGACCTATTTACCCAGCGGCAGATCTGGCGGCAAATCCAAGAGCTGGCCAGCCGCGTGACTGCTCCCCAAAAGCAAGAGGATGTCGTCGCCGTCTTCCGCCGCAGCCTGGTGGGCTGGGGGCAAACGCTGCAGCAAAACGGCCTGCCGCTGGTGGGGGTGATTTTAATCACCAGTTCCATGGCCTACTGGGGTCGCCGCCGCCGCTATCAGGCCCTGCGCTGGCAGGATGGGGGGTGGATTCTGTTGGCCACTGCCGCCAATGGGGTGGTGATGGGATCCCTGTGGCAGCCGCCCCCTGCATGGTCTACCTGGATGGTAGGGATCCTGCTGCCGAGTCTGGCCTTTGCCGGGATGCGCTGGATCCCGGCGGCTCTACCCAAGTCCCAGCGGCGCCGCCAGCTTATCTCAAGGCTTTATCTGCAACTGCGGGACCTGGCGACGGCAGTGGGGATCCCCGCCCACCTAGGGCCAGAAGCTTGCCTAGAACACTTGCGCCAGGCCGACTTGCCTCAGGTTGAACTGGCCATCCGGTTCCTGCAGCGCTACCTGGAAGTACGCTTTGGCGGGATCCCGCTGGAAGCCGGGGAACTGCAGCGTTGGCAACACCACCTTAGACAGCTTAGGCGGTCCTGGCAGGCCAAGAGTTCGACGCCTGCTCCCAAAAGAACAGCTTGACTGGAAGACGGCTATAAAGCTCTACGAGAAGCCTTGACGTTATGAGGCAGTTAAGAGATAGTTAACTCTAGGTATAGACCTCGCAACCTGCCCCGGCCAAGTAGTAGACCTGA
>NZ_JANSJL010000101.1:5870-55642 GCF_047502745.1 Synechococcus sp. F70.1 | reverse complement strand
TAGTTAACTCTAGGTATAGACCTCGCAACCTGCCCCGGCCAAGTAGTAGACCTGAAAGGCGGATTGTCGCTGCAGGTAAGTTCTGCAGGAGCATTTGCGCGCGCTCTTGCTAACCGTTCAAGGCTGTGTTACTTTCCTTGACGTTCAGCTTCGAACGAGCAAGGGCGTGTTAGCTATGCGTAGCTATTCTCTGAGGGCGGCTTTGGCTGCAACTTTGTGTCTGCTGTCCTCGTCAGTTTTTTCCTCTAGTGTGGCTCAAGCGGCGCCTAAGCCAACCGGCAACGGTGCAATCTTCTTTCACCCAGATGGAACCTCAGCTTCCCACTGGGACATCACACGCATTCTCTACTACGGCCCCGATGGCTTTCTGAACTGGGATCGTCTTCCCGTGATTGCCCCCTATCGCGGGCACCATCTCGACCAGCTTGGGGGAACTTCCAACGCCGGAGCGGTGACCCATGCCACGGGAACCCGTGTCCACGCCAAGAGCTTTGGGTTGGATCCGAACGGCAAAGAGTACCCCTCGGCCAACGGCACCCTGAACACGATCATGGAAGAGGCTGTGGCGGCAGGCTTGGGTACGGCTCTGGTGCAAACGGGATCCATCATTGAGCCGGGGACGGCTGCCTTCGTTGCCGAAGTTGCCAAGCGCAGCGACTATGAGGAGATTGCCCTGCAGGTGGTGGAGTCAGGGGTAGACATCATCCTGGGGGGTGGCGAGGAATGGCTGCTGCCGGAAGGTGTCCAGGGCCGCTTTGGCAAAGGGAAGCGCAAGGATGGCCGCAACCTGATTGAGGAGGCTAAGAAAAAGGGGTACGCCGTTGTCTACACCCGCGACGAGCTGCTTAAGCTGCCGGCGAATGTCTCCAAGGTTTTGGGGGTGTTCAACGTCGAGGACACCTTCTACGACAAGCCTGAAGAAGAGTTGCGGAAAGAAAACTTGCCCAACTACATCGCCAGCGCCCCCACCGTTGCCGAGATGACACAGTTTGCCCTGGAGCGGATCTCCCGCAATCCCAAGGGCTTCTTGGCTGTCATCGAAGAAGAGGGCACTGATAACATGTGCAACAACCTCAATGCTTCCGGCTGCCTGGAGGCGATGAAGCGGGCCGACGATGCCATTGGGGTGATTCTCAACTTCATCGAGAAGAATCCCAAGACCTTCATGATCACCACCAGCGACAGCAATGCTGGCGGGATGCAGCTGGTGGATGTCGAGTCTGCCGATAATCCTCTGCCGCCCACTGACGAAAGCGGCGCTCCCCTTGACGGGGTGGACGGCACTGGTACAAAGCCCTTCCTCTCCGCTCCGGACAAAAATGGCAAGCGCTTTCCCTTTGCCGTGGCTTGGGCCAGCAAGGACGATGTGGGCAGCGGGGTCATTGCTCGCGCGGCGGGCCTGAACGCTCGAGAGCTAGTGCCGGTCACTGGAATCCTGAACACGGACATTTATCGGATTCTCTACTTCGTGCTCTTCGGGGAGCGCATCCCCAGCGAGCTAAGGCGGTAGTCTCAAGCAAGTGGGGATTGGCGGGGATCCCTCGGATCCCCTTTTTTATTGCTACGCAACGCTGTCGCAAACCTGCTGGCGGCGCGGAGCGCTTCTGGGAGTGACGAGGAGTCCTTGCCACGTCTTGTCAGAAAGGAGGAGAAAGACTGTCTTGAGCGGGCTTGGAGTGCCCGTGCTGCACTGCCTGGTAGCGCCGCTTGAACTCCTGCTGCTGCACCTTGTGATCCACGATGGGATCCGGGTAGCCGCAGCGCCGCCGCTCCTGCAGAGCCCAGGATCCCTTGGGGTCATTCCCCACCCACAGCAAAGCTGGGGTATCCAGCCCCGCTAGCTCCGGCAGGTAGCGGCGGATATACTCTCCCTCCGGGTCGTAGCGGGCCGCCTGGGTGGCTGGGTTGAAGATGCGCAGGGGCCTGGGATCTGTGCCCACACCGGCGCTCCACTGCCAGCCGCCGTTGTTGGCAGCCAGATCCCCGTCTACAAGCTTTTGCATGAAGTAGCGCTCCCCCCAGCGCCAGTCGATGAGGAGATCCTTGGTTAAAAAGCTGGCCACGATCATGCGGCAGCGGTTGTGCATCCAGCCAGTTTCGTTGAGCTGGCGCATGGCCGCATCCACAATGGGGTAGCCCGTCTGGCCGGCACACCAGGCCTGAAACCAGTCCTGGCGGTTGTCCCATTCCAGCGCATCAAAGGCTCGTCGGTAGGCTCCGCTTTCCACATGGGGCCAGTGGGCCAAGACATGCTTGTAAAACTCGCGCCAGCACAGCTCCTGCCGCCACGTGCGCAGGCTGCTCTCGGCCTCTTCGCTGCGGGCCTCCGCTTCCACTTCACAGGTGGCCTGCCACACCCGCCGAATGCCGATGGTTCCCCAGCAGAGGTGGGGACTGAGGAGGGAGGTGCCCTGCTCGGCGGGGAAGTCGCGAGCCCGCTCGTACTCGAAAATGCGCAGGCCCTGGCAGAAATCCTCTAGAAGCCTCTGAGCTACACTCTCACCCGCGGCTGGGATCCGCTGACTGCAGACAAAGCCCAGATCCGCCAAGCTGGGCAGAGGTTGGGCTTTCAGGCTGGACAACGGCTGCAGACTCTTTGGGATGGGGAGGGGATCCGGCTTGGGCAAGCTAGACCAGCGGCGCCAGAAAGGGGTAAAAACCGAGTAGGGCTCCCCCGCCTGGGTCAACACTTCCCCTGGCCCGTGCAGCAGCATATCTTGGTAAGAAAAAGACGGGATCCCAGCTTCCGCCAAGCTGGCCCGCACCCGACTCTCCTGCTGCCGAGCCCAGGGATCCAGATCCTCGTTCCAAAACACGGCCTGCGCTCCCAGCTCGGCGGCCAACTGCCGCAGCTCCACGGCTGGATCTCCCCGCCGCCACAGGAGTGGGATCCCCATCTGGGCGTAGCGCTCCTGCAGCTCCTGCAACGCCTGGAGCAGAAACGCCACCCGGGCTGGGGCCATGTCTGCCCGCTGCAGGAGTTGGGGGTCGAAAACGAAAACCGGCACTACCTGGGGGCTGCGCTGGGCTGCCCCATGGAGGGCTGTGTTGTCTCCTAGGCGCAGATCGCGGCGATGCCAGAGGAGAACCAGGGAAGTCATAGGAGGCCAAGCAACTGGATCCCATCTTGGCTGCTTTTCCTTCCTCTCTTCAATTCCCCTCAGGCTGCCGGCAGTGTCTATCTCCCAAAAGACGGCCAGGGCAGAGACTTCGCTGGCCATCGCTGTAGCCCATGGCGTAAGCTGTATCTCCCAGCATCACCACCACCTGAGTTAGCTTGAGGGCAAGTAGCGGATCGAGCGGCTCCGTTACATCGAGCATGAACTGCTCCACGGAGCGCCGCAGCGCCTCTGGGGTTTTGATCACCTTGTCTCCATCCATCGCTGGCTTTAGGTATTCCTACTCAGGAGAGGGTGGACATTGACCCAAAATAGAAGGGGAAGGAGAAGAGGCGCGTAGCATCTGCTACTGTTCTGAGAACATGGCGCAGAGAAGTCAGCACTCCCCAAGGGCCGAAGTTTGCAGAGGATAGGAACCTGAGGATCGAAAAATGGCAACAGAGCGACGGGTAGCCCGGGTAGCCGAGCAGATCAAGCGGGAGGTTAGCCAGATCCTGCTCTCGGAGATCAAGGATGCCCGCGTGGGGGCGGGCATGGTCAGCATTGTGGACGTAGAGGTTTCCAGCGACCTGCAAAACGCCCGCATCTTCGTCAGCATCTATGGTGACGAAGCAGCCCAGCGGCAAGCAATGGAAGGGTTGGTCGCCGCCACTCCCTTCGTGCGGCGGGAGATTGGCCAGCGGCTGGGCCTGCGACGAGTGCCGACGGTGGTGTTTTTACAAGATCGCTCCTTGGAACGGGGGTCCCGAGTCTTGGCCCTACTCAACCAACTGAAACGGGAAGCCGAGGCTCGACAGCAGGGATCCTCCTCCAAAGACCAGGAAACGGTTGAAGAGGGGGATGGTGGCGAGGCCGAGGAGTTGGGCGGCCAGTAGCTGCACCATTTCAGCCCTTAACCATCGCGGGTTGCAGGAGGTAAGAGGAGATCCGTCTTGCCGCCTAGGAGGCCGCAACCGGTTGGTGAACCTTTCAGCCCAGCAGGGCGATAGCTCATCGGTTGCCTTTTGAGAGGTTAGCAACCGCAAAGTTCACCGCAAAGTTCTAGGATTTGTTAGGCTTAAGGTGTCCTACAGCTCTTCCTCCAGTTATCTGCCCAGAGCCGGCACCACACCCGCCTCCTCCTAGGAGGTAAGGTTCTGCTTCCTTTGCTACCCAGTGCCTATGGCAGCACCCCAGCGGCTCCAGAAGCTTTTGGCTCGGCAGGGGCTAGCTTCCCGCCGCCAGGTGGAAGCCTGGATCCTGGCCGGGCGCATTCGGGTCAATGGGAAGGTGGTCACCGAGCTGGGCTTTAAAGCCGATCCGGAACGGGATTGCATCGAAGTGGATGGGCGGGCAATCTCCTGCGGGGATCTGGCCCGCTACGTTTTGCTCCTGCACAAGCCCCGGGGGGTCCTGTCCACCTGCAGGGATCCCTGGGGGCGCAAGACCGTCCTGGATCTGCTTCCGCCACCCTGGAACCAGCAGATCCGTCTCTATCCAGTGGGCCGGCTGGACGCTGACAGCAGTGGCGCTTTGCTGCTCACCAACGACGGCGACCTGACCCTGAAGCTGACCCACCCGCGCTATCATCTGCCCAAGACCTATCGGGTGCAGGTGCAGGGTCGCCCTAGCCAAGCCACGCTACAACGGTGGCGGGAGGGCGTTGATTTGGATGGGTCTACCACTCTGCCGGCAGTGGTGGAGTTTTGTGATCCGCCCCCTTTTGGAAATAGAAGAAACTCCAACTCCTCTTGGCTGAGGGTGGTCTTGTTTGAGGGCCGTAAGCGGCAAATTCGGCGGGTGGCCGAGCAACTGGGCCATCCTGTGCTCAGCTTACACCGGGAGGCGATTGGTCCGCTGCGCCTTGGCAACCTCAAGCCAGGTCAGTTTCGCCGGTTGGAGCCCCAGGAGGTTCAGGCTTTGCTGGCCTCGTTTGCCGGCAATGCCCAAGCGCTCAGAGAGTAGGGGAGCGCGATCTGCATGAATCCCATCTTGGGGTACGTTACCATATGCGTGTCAGGCATCTCCCGTGAATTGGGGGGAGGATGTTACCTGAGTGTGCGTTCACAGGTAAGCGACGATGCAAGAGCCAGCACACTCTCTAGAAGCTCTGGGATCCCTGTTGCGGCAAACACGGGAGGCACGGGGGCTGACGTTGACAGAGGTAGCTAACGATACCTTCATCCGCTCCCAATACCTGCAGGCCCTGGAGGAAGCCGACTTAAGCCGCTTGCCGGAGCCAGTCTACGTGCAAGGCTTCATTAAACGCTACGCCAACTACCTAGGGCTGGATGGCGAAAGGCTATCTCGGCAAGCGTTGCCGCTGCTATCGGCCAAAATGCCCTCTGCCTCACCTCCGCGAACTGCTGTTGGCGAACAGCCCGCCTTTGCTTTGCGACCCTTCCACCTCTGGGCTGCCTATGTGGGGCTAGTCGTGCTGGCGGTGGGAGGGCTGTCGGCTTTTTTGGAGAGCAGGGGCAATCCCTTTGGGCAGTGGCTAGCTAGCCGTTCGGGCGGTGAGGGATCCCAGCTACAGCCGCCGGCGGCCAACTCCTCTGAGCGCAAGCCAGACCCCGAGCCGACCCTTCGCCAGATGTTTCCTACCCTAGAGCAATGGACGCGCATCGAGGGGGTTTTCCCCGACGTCTTGGAAGCCCAGCAGCGCAAGCCAGTGCGCCTTGATATTCGCGTGGTGGAACATCCTTCTTGGCTGCGGGTTATTGTCGACGGAAAAACTGTTTTTGAGGCTACCCTACAGCCGGGGGCGGAGCTGAACTGGGAGGCCGAGCGATCGATTGTGCTGCGCACTGGCAATGCGGGCGGGGTGCTGGTGACCTTCAACGATCGCCCTCTGGGACTGATGGGACGGTTTGGAGAGGTGAAAGAGGTGAGGTTCGAGCCAGGGCTGGACCTTCGATCCCTGCAGTAGGGATCGGGCGCGAGCCTCCCTGGCTTGCAGGGGGTTGAGACTGGCCAGGGGCGATTGCCCAACCTTGGGATGCTAACTGCTGCAGCAGACGCCGGACTTTGTCTAGGTCTTTGTCGCCCGGCTGGCGTTCGACACCGCTGGAGAGATCGATGCCGGCAGGCTGAAGGTGGCTGAGCGCTTGCAGAACATTGTCTGGGTTGAGGCCACCGGCCAGAAGCCAGGGCAAGGGCAGAGAGCAGGAGGCCAGTTCCGACCAGTTGAGCGTTTGCCCAGTGCCACCTGCCCGTTGGGGGTGATAGGCATCCAGCAGTAAGGTCTCTACACAGTCGCGGTAGAGGTCGGCCACCTCCAGGTCTGCTGGGCACCGAATGCGCAGGGCCTTGATGCGGCGGATGCCGGGGAGCCACTCTCCCAGTTGCCGACACATCTCTGGAGATTCCTGGCCGTGAAGCTGAACAGCCGTGAGGCCAGCCGTTTCCACCCAGGTGGCGATGGTGCCGGGATCCTGATCCAGAAAAACCCCTACCTTTTCCACATGGCGGGGCAGGGATCCCACCCAGCGCGCTGCCGAAAGAGGCAAATAGCGCGGCGTGTTGGGCACGGCCACAAACCCTAGGGCGCTTACCCCCAGCGCCGCAATGGCCTCCGCCTGATCCTGCCGCGTGATGCCGCAGATTTTGACAAACAACCGGCCCATTGGGATTGATGCTACTTTTGTTCAGGGTGCATCAAAGGCTCTGACCCTTCGGGAGGGAGCTTGTTGATTCGGCGCACCATTTGCCACAGCCGCCCAAAGCTGCGCTGGTTAAAGCGCATTACTAGCCGCGGCAGATGGGCAATGTCTTCCTCAGCTTCCTCGGGCAGAGCCTCTGTTTGCTCAATCCGGCCCGACTCGAGAATGTCAGCAAACTCTTGGTTTAAAATTTCTAGGGCTTCCGGTGAAAGCTTGGTGTTTAAGCGCAAAACCAAAAGCTCCCGCACGTAGCGATTGCTGTGAAAGATGCGATAGAAATCGACAATCTGCTGACAGGCCTCCTCGACATCGTCAGTTAGGGAGTAAAGGTGGAGATCCTCGGGGCTGATTAGGCCGCGGCTGAGCAGGTGCTCTCGCACATATTCATCCCATTCTTTCCAGTAGCAGCCGCCTTGCCTGTCCACCAGCACCAGCGGCATCAGCTTGGTCTTCCCGGTCTGCATCAGGGTCAGACACTCAAAAGCCTCATCCTGGGTGCCAAAGCCGCCAGGAAACAGCACTAGGGCATCTGTTTCCTTGACAAAGAAAAGTTTGCGAGAAAAGAAGTACTTAAAGTTAATGACCCGGTCGCTGGCGGCAATGAAAGGGTTGGCTACCTGCTCAAAGGGCAGCTGAATATTCAGCCCAAACGAGTTTTCTTGCCCCGCCCCCCGGTTACCGGCTTCCATGATGCCGCCGCCGCCCCCTGTCAGCACCATGAAGCCTAGCTGACTAATGCGGTGGGCAAATAGCTGCGCCTGCTGGTACTCGGGGCTGTCCTCCCCTAGACGCGCCGAGCCAAAGACGGTTACCTTGCGCCGATGGGTGTAGTTTTGGAAGGTGGCAAAACCCTGCTCCAGATCCTCAAGCGTAGCTGCCAGGATCTTGGCGTCCAGACGGCTGAGCTTCAGGGATCCCATCCGCTGCAGCGACCGCAAGATCCGCAACCAAGCTGTTCGGTTGGGGTGGTGTAACTGCTTGAGACGAGCTTCCGCACCGGAAAAAATCTCTTGCAGCAGCAAGGAAAGAGAATCCGTCAAGCTGGGATCCAGAATCCTCTGTCTACTTCTTTTACCCACTTTTACTGCAATAGGCTCCCCCGGCTGGAGGACTTGCCTTCTGGTGGAGAGCCGGCAAGATCCCTGGTCTTGGCCAAAACCTTAGCCCTCGGCAGAGGCTCCAAGGTGCTTTTCCAAAATCGTGGTCAGCGTTGCCTTGGGAACGGCGCCAACCACCACATCTACCTTTTGGCCACCTTTGAAGAGAATCAGGGTAGGAATACTCCGAACGCCGTACTGACTGGCAGTTTGGGGATTTTCGTCGGTATTGATTTTTACAACCTTGATTTTACCAGCATACTGCTCTGCTATCTCCTGCACCACAGGAGCTACCAGCCGGCATGGGCCGCACCAGGGTGCCCAAAAATCAACCAAAACTGGAATCTCACTGCGCAGCACCTCGGCTTCAAAGGTAGCATCAGCAATATCTATTGCCGCAGACATGCCTGGGGAACTCCTAAAACATCATCTAGTATCCTAGTTATCGTATCACAACTAGGGTCGCCACTGGGCTTTTCCCGAGCAGGGCAAGGTATCCTAGGAGGAACGTGAAAGGTTGCCGGGTGCCGATGGTGTTTGAGCTTGAACCAGACGACAACAGTCAGGTAACAGGCAGGGCAGTGACCGTGGATTTTGTTCGCCACGGCATAGCCGAAGAGCCCCAACCAGGGAAGGAGGATAGCCTGCGCGCCCTAACCGATAAAGGCCGCCAGCGCTGTCGCAAAATTGCCCGCCAGCTCAGGAGCATGGGCTGGAAGTGGGATTTCCTGCTCACCAGTCCTCTGGTCAGAGCGCGGCAGACGGCAGAGATCTTCTTGGACGAGAACTTGGCCGAAGCCCTGGAAGTGTTTGAGCCGTTGGCCCCCGGCGGCAGCTTTGCCGACTTGGTGCGCTGGCAGACGGAGCGGGATCCCTTCACCTCGCTGGCGGTAGTTGGCCACCAGCCGGATCTGAGCCTCTGGGTACAGGCAGCCATTGGGCTACAGCCAGCCCATCCCGAGGCCATTACCCTCAAGAAAGCAGGCCTGGCTCGCGTGCGCTTTGCTCAAGGGCGCATTGATTGTGGCCAGGGATCCCTGACGCTGTTGCTCTCTCCCAAGGTGATGCTGGGGTAGCGTGACCGCGTTCATGCCAAAGCAGGGGCTTGAGGACTCCCTCCGGAGAGAGGGCCAGCTCCTGCGGATTTCAATTGGCAGCTGCCTCCGGCTTTAGAAGGGAGGCGCTGGGGCAGAGATCAGCTAGGAAGCACTGCTGGCAGAGAGGCTGGCGGGCGGTGCAGATGGCTCGGCCATGCTCGATAAGGCGGAGGGACCAATTCTCCCAATCCACCTGCGGCAGCAGCTGCATGAGATCCCGCTCAATGCGCACGGGGTCCTCGTGCTCGGTAAGGCCAAGGCGGCGGCTGAGGCGCTTGACGTGGGTATCGACCGTTACGCCAGCGTTAATGCCAAAGGCATGGGCTAGTACCACGTTGGCCGTCTTGCGGGCCACTCCTGGCAGGGTGAGCAACTCCGGCATGGTGCGCGGCACCTGGCCGCCAAAGTCTGTCAAGATCTTGCGGCAGGCCTCTTGGATGTGTTTGGCCTTGTTGCGGTAGAAGCCAGTGGGCCGAATTAGAGCCTCAATCTCCTCCCGCGGGGCTGTGGCCAGAGCCTGGGCATCGGGGAAGCGGCGAAACAGCTCTGGGGTTACCTGGTTAACCCGCTCGTCAGTGCACTGGGCTGACAAAATCGTCGCCACCAGCAGTTGCAGCGGCGTCTGGTAGTGGAGAGTACACTTGGAGTTGGGGTAATGGCGCTTCAGGCGCAGCAAAATCTCCAAGGCTCTTTGGCGCAAAGCCCGCTTGCTGGTCATTGGCAACTAGCCCGACCCGGTGACAATGGCAAGAGTATCTTTGAAGATTAGGAACACTCCCAGCCCTAGGAGAAGCGCCAAGCCTGTCTGCATCACCCGCTCTTCGACCTCCTTGGGCAGCCGCTTGCCACGGATGGCTTCCAAGATCAAAAAGGCAATGTGGCCTCCATCCAAGCCAGGGAGGGGCAACAGGTTAAGGACGGCCAAGTTGATGCTAATCAAGGCAGTGAAATTCAACAAGCTGGCAACGTCATCCCGCGCTAGGTCTGCGCCAATCTTGACGATCCCCACCGGCCCGGATATCTGAGTAGCGGTGTTTTGGAAGTTCCGCAGCAGCTCCTGCAGGCCAGTGAGATTCATCGTCACCAAGCGCTGGTAGGCGTTTCCAGCTTCCGTCAGGATCTCCCCCAGGTTTTGGGCTGGGCGCAGGTTCACCTCCTGATTGGGCGCTAGGCTAACCCCGATGGCTACCTTCTCCCCTTGCCGCTCCGGGATTACGGTAATCTCCAGCAGCGCTTCTTTTTCCCTTCGTCGCACCTGCAGGGGAACGGGTTGGTTTTCGCTACTGCGGATGAGCGTCTGAAAATCGTTGAGGGCCGCCAAGGCCGAGGCGGCATCGGCAAGGTCGCTGTAGTCGTGGTCAGCTGCCCGCAGCACCACATCTTCTGCCTGCAGGCCCGCCCGCTCTGCCGGGCTACCTGGCATTACCTGAGCAATGAGAATGCCGGGCTGGATGCGGGTAACCGAGGGGATCCCCAGCAGAGCAAACATCAGCACCAGCACCAGGTAGGCAAAGGCCAAGTTGGCCAGCACTCCGGCACTCATCACCACCAGGCGATCCGCAAGGGGGCGGTTTTTCAAGAGATTCGGGTCATCGGGGGGGTAGGGGGAGCGCTCGTCATCGTCAGGAAACCCGACGTAGCCTCCCAAGGGCAGCGCGCGAATGGCATACTCTGTTTCCTTGCCCTGGTAGCGCCACAGCACGGGGCCAAACCCCAGCGAAAAGCGGTTGACGTGGATCCCTTGCAGTTTGGCTGCTGCGAAGTGGCCCGCCTCGTGCACCAGAATGAGGAGGGCTAGGATGGCGATGGAGAGAAGAATCGGCATGTGCTGGCAACAACAAAAGAGGAGACAGCTACCCTCGCAAGAGAGGGGAATTCAGCCCAAAGTCCTCGGGGCAGGGATCCTCAGAACACCTGCTCCACTTCTAGGATGTCGGGGATCCTCTCCCGCAACTTGCGCTCAATGCCCATCTTCAGGGTTAGGGTAGAACTGGGGCAGGCGCCACAGGCCCCCTGCAGGCGCAGCTTCACCACTGGGCCATCGATCTCCACCAGCTCTACATTGCCGCCATCAGCTTGTAGATAGGGGCGCAGCTCGTTGAGGACTTTTTCCACATTTTCGGCAGTTAGTTCTAAGGTTTGGGCCATGGTTCCTTCTAGCTTGCTCAGACCTTGATTGGTGGCGTTAAGCTTGACTAGCACTTAAGCCGGCCAGGGATCGCCCTTTTTTAGCATAGCCTCCTTTTTCTAGAGTTTGGGGAGGAGATCCGCCTTCAGCTCGGAGACTAGAATAGGGGGCAGGTTTGCCCCTTGCTGACAGCTTGCCATTCCCAGCAGGGGCACTTTCCGCGCCATGTTGGACGTTTTACTCATTGCCATCTTCATCTTAGCGGGCTCGGGCCTTGGGTTCTACGGCCTGGATTTGCTCCCCCCTGCTGCTCTTGAAGGAGCCAACGTCGAAGGGGCGCGCGTGGTTACTGGCGGCTTTGGGGCCTTGGCAGGTTTGGCGCTGGGATCCCTGGTGCGCTGGGGCTACCGCCGCTTCGAGGCCAACGTGCGCTCGCTGCCACCGGATGTGCTGATTAGCCGCTCAGTGGGATTGGTCATTGGGCTGGTGATTGCCAACTTGGCTATGGCTCCTGTCTATTTGCTGCCCCTGCCCCAGCAGCTGAACAATTTTCTGGAACCCCTGGCCTCTGTCTTCTTTAGCCTCTCCTTTGCCTACTTGGGAGTGAGCTTGGCCGATACCCACGGCCCGGCGCTATTGCGCCTATTCAACCCTAACTATGCCCTACAGGCGGCAGCAGAAGGGAGTGTGGTGGCAGCCAGCCCCAAGGTTTTGGATACCAGCTCCATCATTGACGGACGCGTGGCTCAGCTGATTGAGAGGGGCTTTCTGGAGGGAACGCTAGTCGTTCCCCGCTTTGTGATTGCCGAGCTACAGGCCATCGCTGACAAGGCCGATCCCCAAAAACGGGAGCGGGGTCGGAGGGGGCTGGATACGCTGCAGGCCCTTCGCCAGGCCAACCCCAACTGCTTTGTTATCCACGAAGCCAACTACTCTGACCTAAACACCGTCGACGAGAAGCTGGTGCGCCTTGCCCAAAGTGTGGGCGGGATGCTGGTAACCACTGACTACAACCTAAAGAAGGTAGCTCTGCTGCAAGGGATCAAGGTGCTGAATGTCAACGAGCTGGCCGAGGCTTTGCGGCCTATCTACATCGCTGGGGATAGCTTCGACATCAAGATTACTCGTGAGGGCAAGGAGCCAGGCCAGGGGGTAGGCTACCTGGAAGATGGCACGATGGTGGTGGTGGAAGAGGGACAGCGGGCCGTGGGCAAAACTCGCTCGGTCGTGGTTACTGGCTCCATTCAGACCTCGGCAGGGCGAATGCTCTTTGCCCGCCTTGCCGACAGAGACTCCAACCCCACTACCTCAGCTTCCTCTGCAAAAACCTAAGTTCTGGATCCCAAGAGCTTGGTTTTTCAAAGCTCAAACAAGGTGGGTGTGCTTCGACCGGATCTCATCCTCTACACGCAGGATCGCCAGCAGCGCTTTCAAAGTTTTTACTGGGAAGGTGCTGAGAGCTACGGCATCTACCCGCAGCAGATTGTGGCTGCCCAGCAGGGATGGGAGTTGGTGAACGGGGAGGAGTACCAAGCCAAGCTCAGCCAGGTGTTTGCGGCAGGGGAGCCCCTGCAGCACGAAGGCCAAGTCCTCTCGCCTCGCTACAAGCTGCATCTGCACCTTTGCCTCAACCCCGTGCGGGATGCAGAGGGGGAGGTAGTAGCTGTTGCGGTGGTGGGCAGGGTGCTGGGGGCAACGCCCTTCAACTTGGCTGGAGGGACAAGCAAGACTCCTAGGTCGCCCTATTCCTTCAGTGACGGTGAGCCGCTCCAGGCGGTTACAGCTCAGCTTCTGCGCAGCATTGGCCACTCGGCAGGTATCCGCGAGCTGTGCCAGCAGACGGTAGAACAGTTGGGGCAGTTGTTTGGGGTGGATCGGTGTCTACTTGCCCTCTACGAGTTGGGGCAGGATTTCCTGACGGTTAACGCCGAGTACCGCCGCTATCCGGAAACTCCCTCGCTGCTCAACCAGACGCTGCGGCTAGGAGATCACCCCCATTTGCTCCAGGCCCTTAGACAGGAAGAGCCAGTGGTAACAGAACGCCACCTAGCCGTGGCCATGTGCTACCGCAGCTATCCCAACAGCTTGCTTTGGCTAGAAGTGCTGCCCCCCAAGACAGCTCCTGCCTGGCAGACCGGCCACTTCCAGCTGCTGCAGATTATTGCCACCTACTTGGGTACTGCCATTGCCCACGCCAGGTTGCTCGAACAAAGTCGACAACTGGCCACCCGTCTGCAACTGGCTAACCAAACCTTGCTTCAGAAAAACAAAGAGCTAGAGCTGGCCCGCGCCCAAGCAGAATCGGCCAACCAACTCAAAAGCCAATTTCTGGCCAACACCTCCCACGAGCTGCGCACCCCTTTAAACAGCATCATCGGCTTTATTAGGCTGGTACTGGATGGAATGGCCGAAAGCCGGGAAGAGGAGCTGGACTTTTTGCAGGAAGCCTACCGCTCTGCCCTGCACCTGTTGGCCTTAATCAACGACGTGCTGGATATTGCCAAAATTGAAGCCGGCAAACTGGAGTTGCAGTTTCAACCCTGCGACCTGCAAGCTCTCTTCAAGGATGTGGAGGCCAAAACCAGTTTGCAGGCCAGTCAAAAGGGATTGCAGCTCAGCTTTCACCTGCCCCCCACGGCGGAGCCCATTGTGCTCTACGGCGACTACCAACGCCTGCTGCAGGTGATGCTGAATCTAGTGGGCAATGCCATCAAGTTTACCCCCAAGGGTTCGGTAACGGTGCGAGCAGACCTCCTGCCTGGCGAGCCAGGGATGGCCCGCATTCGCGTTATCGACACCGGGATCGGCGTGTCGTTGGAAAAGCAGCAAAAGCTGTTCCAGGCCTTTACCCAGGTAGATGGCTCCACCACTCGCCAGTACGGGGGCACCGGCCTAGGCTTGGCCATCAGCCAACGCCTGGTGCAGGCAATGGGGGGGGAGATCCATTTCTACAGCTTGGGAGAGGGATTGGGCTCCACCGTTACCTTTACCGTGCCGCTCTACCGCCAGCCTCTCCCAGGGAGGGATCCCGATCTGCCCCAGGAGAAGACGCCGGTCTCACCCTGATTCTCCAGCCGACAGCCCACCCATGCCCTATCCCCGCAAGCGCTTTGGCCAGCATTGGCTCAAAGATCCTGCTGTCCACGCGGCAATTGTGGAGGCCGCCCAGTTGCCACCACCCCAAGAGGGCAGGGATCCCCCCTGGGTGCTGGAGATTGGCCCAGGCACGGGGCAGTTAACACGGCGGCTGTTGGCCCAAGGCGCTCAGGTGGTGGCAGTGGAGATCGATCGGGATCTGTGCCAGTTGCTGCGCAAGCGCTTTGCCAACGAGTCCCGCTTTCAGCTATTGGAGGGAGATTTTCTGCGCCTGCCGCTCCCGCCTCAGCCCCGCCTGCTGGTGGCCAACATCCCCTACAACCTCACTGGCCCCATTTTGGAGAAAGTTCTGGGATCCCCAGCCCAGCCGGTGAGGCAGTTTGAGCGCATCGTCTTGATGGTGCAAAAAGAGCTGGCTGAGCGCCTGCAGGCCGGCCCCGGCAGCAAAGCCTACGGCGCTTTGAGTGTGCGGGTGCGTTACCTAGCTGAGTGCGAGCTCATCTGCCGCGTGCCCCCTAGCGCCTTCCAGCCTCCTCCCCAAGTGGAGTCAGCAGTGGTTCGCCTCACTCCCCGCCCTGCCCCCACCCCCGCCCGCGATCCCCGCTGGTTCTCCCAACTGGTTTGCCGGGGCTTCTCTGCCCGCCGCAAGCAACTTGTCAACGCTCTAAGAGGGCTCGTGGATCGCGAGACCGTGGCCGCCGCTCTGGCCCAACTCCGCCTCAGCCCCACGGCGCGCGCCGAAGAGCTGGATCTGGGCGATTGGCTGGCCCTGAGCAATCTACTGCTGGAGCAGATGCCTAGGATGGCTGCCGTTTCCGGCAAGGGAAAACCGCGGTAGGGTGAGAGGGAGTTCTCGCCCAGAACAACCTATGCTCAACAACCAGGGCAAACAGATCCTTGTTACTGGAGGTACCGGTGGGCTGGGGCTGGGGGTAACCCCTGTGCTCCTGGACACAGGGGCAGCGTTGACCTTGACCTACCGCCAAGAAGAGGAGCTGGCTGCTTTGCGGCAGCGCCTGCCAGCCAATAGCCTGGATCGGGTGCGCTTTGTGCAGGTGGACTTGCTGAACGAAGCGGCTGTGGCCCGGCTCATTGACGATCTGCCCCGCGTCGATGGCTTGGTGCACCTGGTGGGTGGCTTTGCCATGGGCCCCACCCACGAGTACAGCCTAGAAGCTTGGCGGCGCGACTTCGACCTCAATCTCACCACCACTTTTTTGGCCTGCAAGCACAGCCTGCGCAAGATGTGGCAACAGGGTTATGGACGAATCGTAACGATAGCCTCCCGAGGGGCAGTAGAACCGGGATCTCAGCTGGCGGCCTACTGTGCCTCCAAAGCCGGGGTAGTGGCCCTCACCCGCACCATTGCCGCCGAGACCAGAGGCACCGACATCACCGCCAACGTCATCCTGCCCAGCATTATTGACACCCCCGCCAATCGCGCCGCCATGGGATCTGAGCAGGCAGAGCTGTGGGTGAAGCCGGAGTCGATTGGGCAGGTGATTGCCTTTTTGGTCTCGGAAGCAGCCCGCGATCTCAGAGGGGCAGCGATCCCGGTGTATGGCAATGTCTAATCCAGTTGGTTGACCCAGCCACCAAGCACCTTCCATGATAGGAGATATGGGCTTATTTTTGTGCCGTTCTTTACTATGCTGAAGCAATGGTTCTCGGGTGGTTTACGTCGGCAAATTGGCCGCATTGAGGTGGCGGGAGTTATCGATAGCAAAACCCGGGAGCGGGTTCTCAAAGCCTTGAAAGAGGTGGAAGAAAAACAGATCCCTGCCCTGGTGCTGCGCATCGACAGTCCTGGCGGGACGGTGGCGGACTCGCAGGAAATCTACAGCGCCCTTGTGCGCCTGCGGGAGCGAAAAGGTATCCCCATTGTGGCTAGCTTTGGCAACATCGCAGCCTCGGGGGGAGTTTACATTGCCATGGGAGCGGAAAAAATTGTCAGCAACCCTGGCACCATCACTGGCAGCATTGGTGTCATCATTCGCGGCAACAACCTTGAAAAGCTGCTAGACAAAATTGGGATCTCCTTTAAGGTAATTAAGTCCGGCCCCTACAAAGATATCCTCTCCTTTGATCGCGAGCTGACTCCCGAAGAGCGCAACATCCTCCAGGAGCTGATCGACATCACCTACAGCCAGTTCGTGCACACCGTTGCAGCGGCGCGACGGTTGAGCGTGAGTGTGGTCAAAACCTTTGCCGATGGCCGCATTTTCAGTGGCGAGCAAGCGCTGCACTTGGGAGTAGTTGATCGCTTGGGAACGGAAGAAGATGCTCGCCTCTGGGCGGCTGAACTCGCAGGGCTGCCACCAGAGGCCAAGTTCTACGATCTGCTGCCCCGGCGCAGGGGGTGGGCCCGCTTCCTGCCCGTCGCAGAGGCCCTGGAACGGTTGCACTTTGAGGTCAGTACTTCTGGCTTGCCCCTGTGGCTTTACACCGGCCCTTGAAGGGCCCCTCTTAGCGGTCGCGTGAAAAGAGCCGCTGCTTACTCCTCTAGCTGCCAGGGATCTTGGGCCACCTCCTCATCGAAGATGCGAGGCGGACGTATGGCCATTAGCACTTGACCCAAGAGGGGAGAGGGGGGCAAGTCCTCGTCGATCCACTCCAGGGAGAGCCATCCCTCCCGATCCACTAGAAAAACCCCCGCTCTCCCTTCCCAGGTGCGAACGGCGCGATCGACCACTAGCAGGACGGGATCCCGCTCCTCCTCAGCGGCCACCGGCTGGTCCAAGAGGGATCCCAAGAGTTGATTTTCCACCTGCAGGGCCACGGGATCAGCGGCCCTCTGAAGGGCTGGCCAAGCGGGCAAAGCTATCCACATCTGTCCAGCGGCACTGCTGACCCAGCCAAAAGGCCCCTGCGGTGCAGCAGGAGGGATCCCTTCCCAAGTGGCGGTGGCTAGCGGCAGGGATCCGGCCACGGGCAACAAGCGAGGCAACTCCTCTTCCGGGCGAAATACCGACAGCCTGGGCAAGAGCTTGCGCCGGGAGCCGAGAGCCAGCGTCGTCAGGAGCTGCTCGATCTGGCGGCGGGCGGTTTCGCTGTGGACATACTGGAGAGCCCGGCCAATGGCCCGTGTCCGCTCCTGCAGATCGCGGCTTTGCTGGGCAGTCTTCCAGGCTTGATAGGCCACCGCATCGCCGGGGTGATCCGTAAACCCTTCCGGAAGCTGCTGCAGTTGGGCATAGCTTTTCACAGCCCGAGCAATCTCGTGGGCCTCCCCGGCACCTAGGTTGCGGCTGACCACCAGCTCCGCTACCCGGATGCGATCCTTGGGGGAGAGGATGCGCAGCTCGTAGAGGATGTCGCTACCTCGCTGGGCAAAGTGCTCCAAGAGGGCCGCGCTGGCGCCTGCCTTGGCCATTCCCTCGTAGACTTGGGCGGCAACAACCATCTGGTTTTGTTGGGCAGGCTCAAGCCCCGTGGCCTCAAAGATGGCCTGGGGGGTCATTTTCTGGTGCTGTAAGCTTTGGCAGGCCTTGGCCCAGTCCAACCACCCTCCCTCCCTGCGCCGCAGCTGCTCCAGCAACCCGCTGGGGGAGGGTTCAGGCAAATGCTGACTCATGGCAAAGCTTCCTCCGCAACCACTACCAGAAAGCAGGGCAAAGATCCACTGGAATCCCAAAGGGCAGCAGCTGGCCACGCCGAGGCCAGGTTAGAGTACGATTTTAGGGACTTTCCCTGGGCCAAGTTAGTCCAAGGGAATTACTCGGGCAGCATGGCCCTCCCCTGGCAACTGGTTGAAATCCAATTGCCACAGCTCAAAGCCCTGCAGCTCCCCGGCCTTGGGCACCTGCAGCCAGACCCGTCCCTTTTTTCCCACCTGCAACACCTTGGAGGCGGCAGGCACGGCCACCTGAGCCAAGGGATCCCCCCCCTTGCTGTACAGCCAGAGGGACAAGAACCCCTCCCCCTCCTGACACAGCAGCAGCACGCCCCAAGGGGCCTTGGCCATCTGGACAGGCCACCCTTTTAAAAACCAGCGGCGCAGGCGCAGCGGGTTGAGCTGGACTACGCCAAGGTGGGGGCAGCCGCCCTGTCTCTCGCCCTCGCTAGGGGCGAATAGCAGCCGTTCTCCCAAGCTGAGCACCTCCCCTCGGGGATCTAGCGGCAGGCGATAGCAAAGCGGCTGCACTCCCGTCTGCCCAACTCCTGGATAGGGCAACACGCTCATGTCCACCCATTGCCGTCCCCGCCCTACCAGCAGCACCAGCTGCTCCGAGAGGGCCAGTAAACGGGGCAGGGATCCCGTTGGCACCTGCCAAGGCCAGCGGAAGTAGCAGTGGAACTCGGGAAAAGGTTGAGCTGCAGTTGGCCCAGTTGGCAGCCATTGCACTGCCCCAATTTCCTTGGCAGTGGCCCAGATGAGCTCCTGGCGCTCCTCTAGCCAGGTGGCTTGCCACCTCTCCTCAAAACTCAGGAGGGTGCGGATGCGGGTGGGACTGAGGTGCAGAAGGCTACTTTTGGAAACAGCCAGGGCTTCTGGAAAAGTCCCCAGGAACACCACCTCCTGCAGGGGCTCGGCCAAGGGAAAACAGGCCAGCGGCGGCGCCCCTAGGGCAAGGGTCTGGAGTTCCAGCCACTCTAAGCTCTGGGGGGTAACTCGCAGCAGCAGGGGGGAACGGCAGCCGCTGGGATCCTCACAGACATAAAACTTCTGCAAGCCGCCGTTGGCTGGCAGGTCCCAAACCTGAACCCCGGGGGGGGACTGGCGCAGCAGGCGCGGGCCAACCCAACAGGCAGCTGGCTCTTGCCACTTCTGGGCAACCGCCGCCAGGGCCGAACGCATCTGCGCTGCTGTGCGGAACCGCCGCAGGGGCAGCTTGCGCAAAGCCACCTCTAGCACCTCTTGCAAAGGCGCCGGGATCCCCTCCGGACAGACAAACCGCTGGTTGAGGTGGGCGTGCATCAACTGGGGGGGAGATCCGGAAAAGGGCCGCCGGCCCGTCAACAGCTCCAGCAGGATGATTCCCACCGCATAGAGATCCGAGGCAGGGCTAAACTGACCGTAGAACCGCTCGGGAGCCATGTAGGCCGGTGAGCCGGTAGCAGCGCTCTCCCGAGGAACTGGCTGCGGCTGGCGGGCAATGCCAAAATCGGTCAACTTCAGTTGCCAGCCCTGGGGCGTGGGCTTGAGCAAAATGTTCTCGGGCTTTACATCGCAGTGAATGACTCCCTGCCCATGGGCATGGTCTAGGCCGGCCAGGATCTGATCCACAAAGCCCAAAACCAGCTTGACGGGCAGCCACAGCCCCTGCTCCACCTGGTTGATCAGCTCCCGCAGGGTACCTCCCTCGCAGTACTCCAACACCAGATAGCGCCCCTCGCGGGCATGTTCCAGGGCGTAACAGCGGGTGATGTTGGGGTGGTTTAACGTCAACAGATAGCGCAGCTCCCGCAATAGGTTAGGGGTGGGAAAGCGCTCCAGCGGCAGCTCCTTGAGAGCCACCAGCTTCCCTCCTTGGCGGGGCCGGGCGCAGAAGACTCGCCCATACTGTCCTTGTCCAGCCAAGCCTAGGATCTGGTAGCTGTCGTGGATTGACTTGGTGGTGCGGGTGCGCTGGGACACAGCTCTAGCCCAAGGGGAATCGCTTTCCTTGCTTGGGGCGGGATCCACCAGCAGCAACTCTACCCAGCTCCAAAGGCTAGGAGCCGGTTAGCTGCTTGAGCAGTTCTGCCGCGTGGGTTTCCACCTTGACCTTAGTGATAACGGCCTCGATCTTCCCCTCCGGGTCGATAACAAAGGTGGTGCGGTGGACGCCGTTGTAGACTTTGCCCATGAACTTTTTCGGGCCGTAGACCCCGTAGGCAGTGGCTACCTTAGCCCCCTCATCCACCAACAGCGGAAAGGGCAGTTGCAGCTTCTGGGCAAACTTTTGGTGGGAGCGGGCATCGTCGGGGCTCACCCCCAGGATCTGAATCCCGTGGGCTCGATAGTCGGCATAGGTGTCCCGAAAGCCGCAGGCTTCTTTGGTGCAGCCGGGAGTGTTGTCCCGTGGGTAGAAGTAGAGCACCACCCGCTGGCCCCGCAGTTGGCTGAGGCTAATCGGCCTACCCTCGGCATCCGGCAGGGTAAACTCCGGGGCAGGATCCCCAACAGCAAGGGGCATGGGCAAGATCCCTCCTCAGGTTGATTTTTTAGGAGCAGGTTTAGGAGCAAGGATCATCGTAATGTTCCGACCCTCCTTCTGGGGAGGCTGCTGCATTTCCGCCACCTCTTGTAAGTCTCTGAACAAGCGGTGCAGTAACTCTTCCCCCAGCTCGGCGTGCTGTGCCTCGCGGCCACGGAACATTACCGTAGCCTTCACCTTGTCTCCCTCCCCCAGGAACTGTTGGGCACTCCGCAGGCGCACGTGGTAGTCGTGCTCGCCGATGTTGTAGCGAAACTTCACTTCCTTGATCTCGGCAGTGTGTTGTTTTTTGCGGGCCTCCCGTTCTTTTTTCTCTTTCTCAAACTTGAACTTGCCGTAGTCCATAATGCGGCAGACAGGAGGATCCGCTTTGTCACTCACCAAGACCAAGTCCAGATCCTTTTCCTCTGCTATGCGCAGCGCTTCCTGAGGACTCATGATCCCCAGCTGGGTGCCATCGGTATCGATGAGACGGATTTTGGGGAAGCGAATCCGCTCGTTGATAGCGGGCAGCTCTGCGCGCTGCTTGGGGGAAGAGGGGTCAAGTGGACGTTCGACGGACAAGTTCTCCTCTCTCTGAACGAACAACAGAATTTAGTTTACTTTGCGCCGCTGCCGGCCAATGGGCAAAAAACCCTGTTATTGGCCAGAAGGGCAGAAGCTTCTGCACCTATACTAGCCGGTATTTCCTGTTTCTTTCTAGAAGCTTTGGGCTTGCCCACGGGAAAAATACTGCTGGATTGGGGTAACAACTGCGGTAGGATAGCCAGGTGGCAGCCCTGCTGGCAAAGAGGGTGGGGCAAAGTTAGCCTTCTAGTTTACAGGGAGGGCAAAAGCGGTGCAACTGGGTTTAACGGAACGAGAACTGAAAGAGCTGGCTCAAAAGTCCGTCCAACTGATCCTCAGCCCCCGCGAAGGCGACAGCGAGGCGTTGGCCCAGTATAAGACTTCGGCAGAGTTTCGGGCGGCAGTTCACTTGGCCTGTGCAGCCATGGTGCTGGTCTTGGCGGAAAACAACGAGCGCCTCAGCCAGCAGTTGGCTGCTTTGCAGGAAAAGGGATCCAACCCCGCCAGCTAAGCCAGCCAAATGGCCATGCCTTCACAGGTGCGCAGCGAACGAGACTCGATGGGGGAGTGGCAACTGCCCCAGTCGGTGTACTACGGCATTCAAACGGCCCGCGCCCTGGAGAATTTTCCCATCAGCGGCCTCAAGCCGCTGCCAGAGTACGTGGAAGCCTGCGTGCTGATTAAAAAGGCGGCGGCGGAGGTCAACGGCGAGCTAGGCTGCATTCCAGTGGAGGTGGCCAGGGCCATTGTTCAAGCAGCCGATGAGATCCTGCAGGGATCCCTGCGGGATCAGTTTGTGGTGGATGTGTACCAGGCCGGGGCAGGCACCTCCCACCACATGAACGTCAACGAGGTGCTGGCCAACCGGGCTTTGGAGATCCTAGGGGAGCCCAAGGGCAAGTACGAGCGGGTCAGCCCCAACGACCATGTCAACTACGGCCAATCCACCAACGATGTCATTCCCACCGCCATTCGCCTAGCGGCCTTGCTGCGGGTGCGGCGGGATCTTTTGGGCACGCTGGACAACCTGGTGGCGGCGCTGGAGCAAAAGGCCCAGGAGTTTCGCGACATCCTCAAGGCGGGCCGCACCCATTTGCAGGATGCCGTGCCGGTGCGCCTGGGAGACAGCTTCGGCGCCTACGCAGCCATCTTTGCCCAACATCGTCAGTGGATCGAGGAGGCCAGCCAAGCCCTGTGCAGCTTGGGGCTAGGGGGAAGCGCCGTGGGCACCGGCCTCAACACCCATCCCCAGTACCGGCAGAAGGTGGTGCAGCGGCTGGCAGAGTACACCCAGTTGCCCCTCACACCGGCTCCCCATCCCATGGCGGCTATGCAGAGCATGGCTCCCTTTGTGCACCTGTCGGGATCCCTGCGCAACCTGGCCCAAGACGGCATCAAAGTGGCCAACGACCTACGCCTGATGGACTCTGGCCCCAAAACTGGCCTCAAAGAGATCCAACTGCCACCCGTGCAGCCTGGCTCCTCCATCATGCCTGGCAAGTACAACCCGGTGATAGCTGAGATGCTGAACATGGTCTGCTTTCAGGTAATCGGGCTAGACACCGCCATCACCTTGGCAGCTCAGGCAGGGCAATTTGAGCTCAACGTGATGATGCCGCTGATTGCCTATAACCTCCTGCATAGCTTGCAGATCCTCAACAACAGCCTGCGCGTCTTTACTGAGCGCTGCGTCCGCGGCATCAAGGCCCAGGCAGATCGCTGTCGCAGCTATGCCGAGGGAACCCTGGCTTTGGTGACTGCCCTCAATCCCTACATTGGCTACCTGCAGGCGGCAGAGGTGGCCAAGATCTCCCTGGAAACCGGGAAGCCCATCCGCCAGATCCTGTTGGAGCGCAACTTGATGAGCCCGGAAGAAGTGGCCAAGGTACTGGATCTGGAGGCGATGAGCCAGATGCAGGCCTGACCCATTGCTAGAGTGGAGGTGTACTGCTTCCGCCTGACCATGACCGTTACCCCTTATCGCTGGCCCACCCAGCACGACCTGCCCGACACAGACGACACTCCCTTGGACAACGAGGATCAAGGCCGCCAATACCCCCTGCTGCGGGAACCGCTGCTGCTGCACTGGTCAGACCGGCAAGACTTTTTTGTGGCTTGCAATATGGGCCTTTACTACGCCCTACCCCGGCAGGTCGTTGTTCCAGATTTATTTGCTAGTGCTAGGGGTTCCTCGTTGGCGGGATGGCACTGCCCGCGAAAGCTATGTGGTGTGGGATGAAGGGAATATCTTGCCTGTCCTCATCTTGGAGATCATTTGCAACGACCTGGGGGAAGAAAAACCCGGACAGGCCAAGTTCCAGCTCTATGAAAGGCGGCTGCGGATCCCTTACTACGTCACCTTCGAGCTAGAGACCAGTGAGTTGAACGTTTATCAGCTCCAAGGCGGACACTATGAGCTGCTCCCCGGTTCCGGCGCTGGGGAACATCCCCCAATCCTGTTGCCCGATTTGGACTTGAGTATCGGTCGGTGGTGGGGATCCTACGAGGGGCGAGAACGCTTTTGGGTGCGCTGGTACGACAGAGCAGGGCAATTGTTGCCCACGGCAGCGGAGTTAGAGCGGCAACGGGCAGAGTTGGAACGGCAGAGAGCAGAAATGGAGCGGCAGCGGGCAGACCTAGAACGCTCCCGAGCCGAACGACTGGCCCAGCGGCTCCGAGAGCTGGGAGAAGACCCTGAGCTTTAAAGGGTCCCCATACCCCCTACACTGGAATCCTGGCATTCCAGGGAGGATGATGACCAGACAACAACTCAGCCTGCAGACAAAGCTGGCCTACGGGGTGGGGGATCTGGGCACGGGCATGACGGCCAGTATCCTCATTTTTTTCCTGCTGCCCTTTCTCACCAACACCGTCGGCATGGCAGCAGGCTTGGCCGGCAGCATCTCCGCCCTCACCCGCTTTTGGGATGCCATCAACGATCCCATCATCGGCCTCCTCAGCGACCGCACTCGCAGCCGTTGGGGTCGCCGCCGCCCCTGGCTCCTGTTTTCAGCCATCCCTTTTGGCCTAACCTTTGTAGCGCAGTGGTGGATCCCTTTTCCCGGTCGAACTGGGCTTCTGTTTGCCTACTACCTGGCGGTGTCGCTGCTGTTTAACGCCTTCTACTCGGCTGCCAACATCCCCTATGCCTCCCTGACGGCGGAGCTGACCCAGGATTACGACGAGCGCACCCAGCTTAACCAATTCCGCTTTGCTTTCTCGGTGGGGGGCAGCATGGTTGCGGTGGCCACCTTTCCCCTCTTGGTTAACCTGCTGCCGGATCGAGCTAGTGGGCATTTGCTGGCAGGGAGCTGTTTTGGGGTGATCTCCACTCTGCCTCTAGTGCTTTGCTTTTGGGGGGTGCGGGAACGGCATCAGTCCTGGCGGGATCCGCTGCCTTGGCTCCAGCAGTTGGGGGTGGCCCTCAGCAACCGCCCCTATCTATTTGTAAGCGGCATCTACCTGTGTTCCTGGCTGGCATTTCAGTTTACGGCCACCATCATCCCCTACTTCATCGTTTTCTGGATGGACTTGCCCGAGGTGTGGATTTCCCTGGTGGTGCTGGCGGTTCAGAGCGTTGCCGTGCTGACCCTGTTTGCCTGGACGCGACTGAGCGCCCGGCTAGGCAAGCGCGCCATGTACCTGATCGGGGCGGGGTTCTGGTTGATCGCGCAGGCAGGCCTGTTCTTCCTACAGCCCGGCCAGGAGCAGCTCATGATTGCGCTGGCGTTGTTGGCAGGAGCAGGGGTTTCAGCCACGGCCTACCTCGGGCCTTGGTCGATGTTGCCAGATGTCATTGACCTGGACGAGCTGCAAACGGGGGAGCGGCGGGAAGGGATCTTCTATGCCTTGATGGTGTTCCTGCAAAAGGTAGGCCTGGGGCTGGGGCTGTTTTTCCTGGGGCAAGTTCTAGACTGGGCTGGCTTTATCCCTTCGGTAGCCGGAGAGCCTCTGCCTTCCCAGCCCGAATCAGCCTTGCTGGCCATCCGCCTCGCCATCGGCCCCCTGCCGGCAGTGGCTTTGATCGGCGGCATTTGTCTAGTGTGGCTTTACCCCATTACCCGGCAGCGCCATCGGCAGATCCTGCAGGAACTGGAAGCAAGACGGGCTGGACGCTCCTCGCCTCTTAGTTGAGGATAATGCGCAGGCCACTGCCGGAGGACTGCCCCGGCCCAGGGTTGGGCAGAATCCGCAGGCCGCTGCCGGTGGGCCGGATCACGTTGTCGGCAAAGAGGGTGTTGGGGCGGCCATCCCGCTCGTACACTACCACCTCGCTAGGGTTGAACTGGGAGCGGCAGAGGATGGGAGAGTTGTCGGCAGCAGTAGCGGGGCTGCAGCGATAGCCAGGGGCAGAGACCACTTGGCCCTCTGCATCGATGGAAAAAGGAGCTCTCCCGGGTGGGATCGGAGCAAAAAGCGGCTGGTTGGGAATGAGCAGGCCACCTGGGCTGGGTTCAACCACAATCCCGCGCTCGTCGGTAACAGTCCGCTGTGCCTGGGCAGGAGCGCCAGTCCCCAAGAGCAAAGCCAGGCTCAGGCTAAGTTGGAGGGGAAGAAACAGCTTCATCGAACACCTCCTTTGGCCCGAGGCCATCCCACTGTTCATCCCAGCGGGATCCCTGGCTTGATCTTGGCCCAGACAGCGGGGGCAATCTAGGGCAGAAACCGTCACCTCGGTTGCCAGAATGGGCACCTTAGCTTGACTACCACAGCCCTGAGCGGCCCAACGCCAGTCCCACCACTAGCATGCCCAATACCAAAAAAGGCTGAGCGCTGGCCTGGTATTTCACGTCGTTCTTCAGCGGATCCCGCAGCAGGTACATGTCTTGGAAGGTGATCTGGGGGAGAATGAGCAGCACCAAAATCGCAGCGTAGAGCTTTAGACCAGCTCCCAGCAAAAACGCGGCCATGCCAAGCTGAAACAGGTCGATCATTAGCGCCGCGATCCAGGCCGCCCCCATGGCGCCAAACATCACTGGCAGCGAGGCCAGGCCAAACTGCCGATCTCCCTCCATGCTCTTGAAGTCGTTGACCACGGCAATCCCCAGGCCCGCCAAGCTGTAGAGGAGGGTTAGGATGCAGACCGTCCAGTTCAGCTCACCAAATAGAGCGTGGCCCGTCCACCAGGGCAGGGCGATGTAACTAGCGCCCAGGGCGTAGTTGCCCAGCCAGCCGTTGCGCTTCAGCTTCAGGGGCGGCGCCGAGTAGATGTAGGCCAGCAAGGCTCCCCCCAGGGCAATGCTGGTAATCACCGGGAAGGGGTGGCCAGTATACCAGTCGAGGGCATAGGCCAGCGCCAGTCCCAGGATCAGCAGCACCCAGATTTGGATGACCACCCGCCGCAGGGAAATGGCCCCGGAAGGGATGGGGCGGTAGGGCTCGTTGATGGCGTCGATGTCGCGGTCATAGTACTCGTTCAGAGTTTGCGTGTAACCTGCCATCAGAGGGCCGGCTAGGACCATGCCCGCCAAGACTAGCGCCACGTTCTCCCAAGTCCAGGTGAAGTGGCCAGAGGAAGCCGCTCCCGGGATCAAGCCCCACATTAACGGGATCCAGGTAACCGGCTTCATCAGTTGCAGGTGGACTTGCCAGACGGAGCGAGACTCTACCTCCGCCCCCTTCATGCCCAGCAATTGGCGGAGACGGCGGCCAAGGGATCCCTTTTCAGAGCCCGCGGCAGTTTTGGGAGCGGCAGGATCCCCAGCAGGGGCCGCTGTGGCTGGATCGTAGGAAGTCGTTTCGTTCATGGTGAGGTGCGCAAGCAAACTTAAGCGGGGATAGCCATCCCTATTCTGCAGCATTTCCCCCCTTCCCTCAAAAGACCTCAAGAGGTGCCTTAGTCTGGCAAGCGGGCAAGTCTAACGCCTGGGTAGTAGTAGGCCAAAATTTGGCGGTAGCTCCAGCCCCGGCGGGCCAATTCCTGGGCACCCCACTGGCTCATGCCAATGCCATGGCCAAACTTGGGGTAGGGACTAAAGTCCGGCAGGCTCTGCAGGTAAGGGATCCCGTCCACTCCCACAGTTCGGCTTCCGGCACTGGCGCTGTACATGGCATTGACAAACTTTCCTCCATACACCAAGACCACGCCGCGGGTAGCCCGTGTTGCCTCTAGGGCGGCTGCCGAGCGCTGCGAGAGGCCGCGGTACACCTGGGAGCGGGTGTCGCTAAACACATCAAACCAGCGCCGGGAATTGCGGTGGTAGAGGACATAAGTGCGAGCAGCTACCGCCTGCGCCTTCAGGGCCTCCGGCAAGAAGCGGGCTCCCATTTCAGCTTCCACTACACTGGCCACATAGTCCTCGAGGTGAACGTAATTGATGGCTTGCACGCGGTTGTAGCCCATCAAGAGCACCTTGCCGGAATACCAACGGCCGTTGACTGCCACAAGACCCCCCTCCGGCGGCTCGATGAACAGCACTGGGCTCACAGCCTCGTGCAGGTGTACTCCCCGGCGGCTGGGGCGGGCCCAAAACCCCCGTAGGGGCGGCAGATCTGCCAACACCTCTCCGCGACCATTGGTCAGCCGGGCAGGCAGAGAAACCCCCACCACCAAAGGAGTGGTGGTATCAGCCAACTGAACCCGCACCGTTACCGCCCAAGCGCCTTCCACCTCTCCCCCCCAGAGGCCCAGCAGCAGGGATCCGAGGAAGGCCAGCCAACGCCGTGCTTTCATCTAGCTAGGGTTTCTCCAGCCACCTCAGCTTAGGATAGGGCAAGAGACGGGGAAAATTAGCGGGATCCCGCTGAGGGGACTTGTCTTGCCACCTGTAGCGATCCGGCTCCCAACCTAAAGCAAAGCGCAGGGAGGAGACCAGCTTACCGTTGCAGAAGCAGACAAAACAGACCCAGGAGGCAAAGGCCAGGAGAGCGGCGTAGCCAAACGGGATTCGATAGCTAGACCCAACCGCCAGGGTGCCGAGAATGGGCCCTGCCAGGCCCACGCCCAAGTCAAACCCACACATCACCAGGCTAAACAGGCGCCCGCGCTCTGCTGGCTCAGAGCGGTCGGCTACAAGGGCAGAGATGAGCGGGATCAGGGTGCCAAAGCTCGATCCCACCCCAATCCCAGCAGCCAGAAAGGTCCAAGCGCTGTTGGCTACAAGCAGCACTCCCATAACCAGCGCATAGGTGGCCAAGCTGAGAGCGATAAACGGCCCCCGCCCGTAGCAATCGGAAGCGGGACCCGTGAGCAGGCGCACGCCAAAGCTGGCAAAGGCCACTGCCGTGTAGAAAAGACCTGGATTCAAGGGAACTCCAGCCTCCTGCATTAACAGAGACACAAAAGTTGTTTGGGTGCCGAAGGCCAACCCCACCAGCAGCATCACTCCCGTGAGGGAGCACACCTTTGGGTGAAGCAAAAGGCTCCAGAAGGCCCCCTTGCAGGCCAGGGATCCCCCTTGTCCCCGCCGCTGCTCTTGGACGGCGCAGGTACAGAGAAAGCCCACCCCTCCCAGCAAAGCAGCGAAGAAAAATAGGGGCCCATAGCCAGCCAGTTCCTGCAAGAAGCCCCCCAAAGCGGGACCAATGGCAATACCCAGAGGATTGACCAAACTCATGAAGCTTAGGATCTCGCCGCGTCTTTCCTCGGGGGCAAGATCTGCAACTAGAGCCACGTAGGCAGTGGCAAAAGCAGCAATGCTAATTCCATGGAAGGCCCGCACCAGCGCTACCCATGGGATCCAGTCCGAAAGCCAGTACCCCAAGGGAGCCACTGCTGCTGCCCCCATGCCGATAAGAAGCACAATCTGACGGCTGTGGCCATCTGCCAGGCGCCCCAACCAAGGCCGAAGAGCCAACAGCCCAACGGAGAAGGATCCCATCACCAAGCCCACCTGTTGGCTAGTGCCGCCGGCATCCCGGACATAGAGGGGCAGGGTGGGTAGCAGCGAGGACAAACTAGCCCAAAAGAGCAAGCCGGCTACGAACAGGACGCCTAAGTTGCGTCGCTGCGCCGACGGTAGCTGCCCAACTTTCCTCACATGCACTCCTGCTAAACCTAGAGGGGCACCCCTGGAGACTTCTGCACCAACTGCAAGCCTCCCTTGAGGCTCAGGCCCAGACAATTCTTTGGGTGCTGATTTACTTATCTTAATATCCAGGCTAGAGGCGGGCTGGGAGATTGAAGTGCAGGGATCCCCGTCAGGCCAACCTCAAACTGCCCCTCAAGGAGGCAGGTGGCAGCCTTCTTAAGGCTGGTCTCGGAGAGGTCAGGGAGCTCAAGCCGGGCCCGAATACGATTGAAGTTCCGCTGCAGGCCGTGCTGGTAGGTGGGGTCGTAGTGCTGCAGCAGCAGCTCCTGGACAAACTGCGGCCAGTCTTGGGCGTCGATGAGCTCAAACCAGCGCTGCAGACGCGCTTGGCCATAGCGGGCTTTCAGGGGCAGCAACTTCTCCTTGAGCGCCTGGGGATGGGCTATCCAGTGGGGATAGTGGGCAATCAACCCCTTCACGCGCTCTTCTAGGGGCAACTGCACCTCGATGCAGTCGGCTTGGGTGAGGGCTTGCCAAAGGGCAGGGGGCAGGTGGAGTTGGCCCACTTTGGCGCTCTCTGCCTCCACCCAAACTGGCTTGGCGGGATCCCACTTGAGGAAGACCTGGACCAACTGGCTTTCAAAGCTCTTCTGGCTGGGCTGGGGCTTCCCCCACTCGGCCCCCAGAAGGGATCCCCGATGGCAGGCCAGCTCTTCCAGATCCAGGACTTGGGCCCCCTGCTGATGGAGATAGTGGAGCAACAAGGTTTTGCCGCTCCCCGTTGGCCCGCAGAGCACTCGGTAGGTAAATTGCTGGGGCAAGCTCTGCAGTTGCCGACGCACCCAGGCGCGGTAGGTTTTGTACCCGCCTTGCAAGACGGTTACTTGCCAGCCCACCTGGGACAACACCAAGGCCAAACTGGCCGAACGCTGTCCTCCCCGCCAGCAGTAGATCAGGGGGTGGTAGTCCCGGTCCTTGTCAGCAAAGTGGGTTTGCAGGTGACGGGCGATGTTCTGGGCCACCAGGCTGGCCCCCCGCTTGCGGGCTGTGAAGGGATCCACCTGCTTGTAGAGCGTGCCCACCTCCGCCCGTTCCGCGTCGTCAAGCACAGGCAGGTTAATGGCCCCTGGCCAATGGTCTTCAGCATACTCTGCTGGCGAGCGCACGTCGATAATCTCGCTGTAGGTGTGCAGCCAGGGCTCGGCGGTGACGTGAATGGGAGCAGCCACGGGCGTGAGATTCTCTCCTGCTCGATCCTGACAGATTTCTGCCTACGGGAGCAGTAGAATACTCCCTTTTGCAGGGATCCCTTGCGTCCGCCATAATAAAGCTCTTGGTCTAGCGTGTCGCTGGCAGGGAGGGGGAGATGGTGCAACAGGCTGGCTATGGATCCTGGCGGTCCCCGATTAGCGCGGATTTGGTGGTAGCCGGATCCCTGCGCCTGGGACAACCGGTCTGGGAAGGGCAGGATCTCTACTGGATCGAGGGCCGGCCCCAGGAAAAAGGGCGCAACGTCCTGAGGCGGCGCTTGGCTAACGGAAAGGTGGAGGAGCTGACACCGGAGCCTTTTAACGTGCGCACGCGAGTCCACGAGTACGGTGGCGGCGCCTACTGGGTTTCTGAGGGAGTGGTGTATTTCTGCAACTTTGCCGATCAACGGCTGTACTACCTGTCCCCAGGGGAGGAGATCCGGCCCCTCACCGAAGCTGGCCCCTACCGCTATGCCGACGGGGTGGTGGACAGGAGGCACCGGCGCATTCTCTGTGTGCGCGAGGATCATAGCCGCCAGGGAGAGCCAGAAAACACGCTGGTTGCCATTGACCTTGAAAGCGGAGCTCAGCAGGTTTTGGCCGGGGGCCACGATTTCTACGCCAGCCCGCGGCTCAGCCCAGACGGTCAAGTCCTGGTGTGGCTGACCTGGGATCACCCCCAAATGCCCTGGGACGGCACGGAGCTGTGGCGGGCTGAGGTTGCCCCCGACGGCAGTTTGGGAGAGCCCCAGAAACTTGCTGGCGGCCCGGCTGAGTCCATCTTCCAGCCCCAGTGGTCGCCGCAGGGGGAGCTTTACTTGGTTTCTGACCGCAGCGGCTGGTGGAACCTCTACCGCTGGGATCCCCAGGGCCCCCTTCCCCTCTGCCCTATGGAAGCCGAGTTTGGAGAACCCCAGTGGGTGTTTGGCTTGAGCACCTACGGCTTTTGTGAGGACGGGCGGATCCTGGCCATCTATCGCCAAGAGGGGCTCTGCCACCTGGCGCTTTTGGATCCCCCTTCAGGAGAGCTTCAGGAGATCCCCTTGTCCTACACCGAGCTGCACAACCTCCAAGTTAGCGGCGAAAAAGCTGCCTTTCTGGCCGCCTCCCCTAGCGAAGCCCCTGCCCTAGTCTGCTTGCATTTGCCGTCTGGACAGCTGGAGGTGGTGGCCCGCTCCAGCCATGTGGCAGTCGATCCAGAGTATTTGTCGATCCCCGAGCCCATCGCCTTTCCCACCTCAGGCGGGGCAGTGGCCTACGGCTTCTTCTATCCCCCCAAGAACCGCGACTTCGTGGCCCCTGCCGGCGAGAAGCCGCCTCTTTTGGTCAAGAGCCACGGTGGGCCCACAGGGGCGACGGCAGCCGTACTCGATCTCGGGATCCAGTACTGGACCAGTCGCGGGATTGCCGTCTTGGATGTCAACTACCGCGGCAGCAGCGGCTATGGACGGGCCTATCGGGAGGCCCTCAAGGGCCAATGGGGCCGGGTGGACGTGGAAGATTGCATCGCTGGGGCCAAGTTTCTGGCCCAACAAGGCCGGGTGGACGGGGAGCGATTGCTCATTCGCGGCGGCAGCGCTGGCGGCTATACCACCCTGGCGGCTTTGACGTTTCACAACGTCTTTAAGGCCGGCGCTAGCTACTATGGCATCAGCGACCTGGAAGCTTTGGCCAAAGAGACCCACAAGTTCGAGTCGCACTACCTCGACAGCCTCATCGGTCCTTACCCGGAGCGGCAGGATCTCTACCGGGAACGCTCTCCCATCTACCACCTAGAGGACCTCAATTGCCCGGTTATCTTCTTTCAGGGCCTGGAAGACGCTATCGTCCCCCCCAACCAGGCGGAGAGGATGGTGGCTGCCCTACAGGCCAAAGGGATCCCAGTGGCCTACGTGCCTTTTGCTGGAGAGCAGCACGGCTTTCGCCAGGCAGCCAACCTCAAACGGGCCCTGGAGGCAGAGCTTTACTTCTATGCCCAGATCCTGGGGTTTCCCCTGGTAGAGCCCATCGAGCCAGTTGCGATCAAAAACTGGAGCGCTTCCCCTTGAGGACCGGCTCCCAGCCGGTAAGGAGCTCGAGACTTTGCCGTTGAGTATCGTAAAGGCATGGGGATCCCAATGAGCAACCGAGGACGCTGGAGGCGATGGGTTGTTGGCGCTTTAGCCGCAGGCGGAGCGCTGAGCGGTGCCCTTTGGGGCTTTTACACCTGGGCAGAACCTGTCGAGATGGCAGCAGTGCCTCCAGCACCCCTGAGCTCGACTGCTGGCGCGGCCTTTTTGCGCGCCTACAGAGCTTTGCAGGCCGGCCAAGCCCAAGCGGCCCTGGAGGACTTGCAAGGCTTGGAAGAGAAGCTACCCGTTCTAACCGATGAGATTTGGAAGCTCAGGGCCCAGGCCTACGAAAAGCTGGGGGATCGAGAAACTGCTCAGAGGGTCTGGTGGCCCAAGATTTTGCAGGAGTACCCCCACAGTCCTGTAGCCGCCTATGCTCTTTGGGGAATAGGCCAGGTGGAGCAACTGCGGCAGCAATTTCCCACCCACCCCTTGACTGCTCGCGCCCTCAAGCACTTGCTGGAGCAGGATCCCAACCGCTATGACCTGCTGCGGGATTTGGCCCAACATCACCCGCAAACCCCTGGGTTAACCCCCCTCTTGGATCGCTGGCGGCAAGCCCAAGAGGGATCCCTCACGGCCTCCGACTGGCAGATCCTGGCCGATGCCTACTGGGAGCAACGGGAGTACGGCAAAGCCGCCCGCGCCTACAGGTACGCCCCTGCCACCTCGCGGAACCTCTACCGCTGGGGCCGCAGCCACCAGATCTCGCGGGAGTTTCCCCAGGCCAGGGCCGCCTACCAAGCGCTACTGGCGCAATTTCCCAACGCTGCAGAGGCCTCCCTCACCCGGCGTCGCCTGGCCGAGCTGAGCGACCTGCCGACGGCAATCCAGTTACTTCGCCAGGTGGGATCCGGCTCGGATCCAGAGGCCCCAGAGGCTCTCCTCAGCCTCAGCCAGCTTCATGAGCGCAACAACAGCCCCCAGTTGGCCCAAGCGGTGCGGCAGGCTCTTTGGGAGCGCTTCCCGGCCAGCGAAGCAGCAGCCAACGCCGCCTGGACAGTGGCTTGGCGCCAGGCGCAGGCGGGCAACCTGAGGGCAGCTATTGCTGTGGCTCAGCCGATTGGCTTGGCGCAGCGGGATACGGAAATGGGGGCGCAACTACTTTACTGGGCAGGCAAATGGCGGGAACGACTGGGGGACATGGCGGCGGCGCGGCAAACCTATCAGCAGGTGCTGCAGCGATTTCCTCGCACCTACTACGGCTGGCGGGCGGCGGCGCAACTGGGCTGGCCAGTAGGAGATTTCTCCAGCGGGCGCCAAAGGGTTGAAGTGGATTTCCAGCCGGTTCGCCAACCTCTGCCTGCGGTTTCCGAGGCTACCCAGACCCTGCATTTGCTCGGCGCTAGCCAACTGGCCTGGGAGCGCTGGCAGGGGGAAATGGCTTTGCAGCGACGGGATGCGGGCCAGATGAGTGTGGCCGAGCGCTTTGCAAGTGGCATTTTGCGCAACAACGCCGGCGAGCACCTGCGGGGCATCAACCAGGTGGCTGCCCTGCGCTTTAGCACCGAGGCGGATCCGCTGCTGGAGAGTTTAAGGCAACGGCAAGACTTCTGGCAGGCCCTCTACCCGCTGCACTACTACGCCAGCCCCGAGAACAGGTGGGAGAGGGATCCCCATGCCCAGCCTGGCCTGGCCCACTGGGCGCAACAGTTTAGCCTCAATCCCCTGATGGTGGCGGCCTTGATTCGCCAGGAATCCCGTTTTGAGCCGGAGATCGTCTCGGCCTCAGGAGCGCTGGGCTTGATGCAGGTGATGCCTGCCACCGGCCGCTGGATTGCCCAAAAAATTGGCCTAGCCCAGTACAGCCTCACCAACCCTGCCGACAACCTTCGCCTGGGATCCTGGTACTTCGACTACACCCACCGGGCCTATCAAGACAACACCCTGCTGGCCCTGGCCAGCTACAACGGCGGCCCCGGCAACGTCGCCAAGTGGCTGAGCCAATTTGGCTTTGAGGATCCCGACGAGTTTGTGGAGCAGATCCCCTTTACCGAAACCCGCGGCTATGTCAAGGCGGTGTTCGGCAACTACTGGAACTACTGGCAGCTCTACACGCGGGAAGGACGCACCCTGGCCAGCGCGCTCCAGCTAGAGGCTAGACCGGTGCCGGGAAGAGGTCAGCCGCTCCCTCAGCAGTTGCACCGAGTAGGCCGCCAGCCCCAAGCCTACCATGACAAACATGAAGGCAACTAGAGAAACGGAGCCCACCAACAGGTAGCGCACCAAAATGCCGACTCCCCGTGCCAGGGATCCGCTGTCTAGATCAACAGGCGGCAGCTTGGCCAGCATCGAGAGCAGCAATTGCAGGAAACCGTAGCCTAGGCCGGCAGCAAAGGTGGCCCCCAAGAGAGCGCTGAGGGGATGGGGGGATCCCGGAGAGGAGGAAGACATGGGGCAACACGGGAGAGCTCACCTTTATTGTAGGCTCCAGCGTAGAATGTGAAGGTTTGCTAGCGGAAGACGATGGGGAGCGGATTGGAAGCGGTTTCCCACTACGAGGTTCTGGGAGTCTCCATGCAGGCGACGGCAGCCGAGATCAAGCGTGCCTACCGCCGCTTGGTCAAGTACTACCACCCCGATAGTCTGCTAGCCAAAAAGGATCAGGCCGCTGCTGAGCGGATCCGCCAGATCAACGCCGCTTACGCCGTGCTCCGGGATCCCCAAGCCCGCCGCGAATACGACCGGCAACTGCTTGCCAGCCAGACCTGGCGCCGCTCTCAGCCGATAGCCTCCCCGCCGCCGACGGTCAGCCAAGAAGCCCTCCTCCGCGAAGCCTGGATTCGGCAGGTTTACACCCCCCTGAACCGACTCTTGGGATCTCTGTTGGCTTCCCTAAAACCCCAGCTAAACGCTCTGTCCGCCGATCCCTTCGATCCCGAGTTGCTGGCGGCCTTTGGCCTATACCTAGAGGAATGCGCGCAGAAATTGGCCCAAGCTCAGCAGATCTTTCGCCGTCTTCCCAACCCCAGCAGCTTGGGGAAAGTGGCTTCCTGCCTCTACTACGCCCTCAACCACCTGGAAGATGCTCTGGAGGAGCTGAGCCATTTTCCGCTTAACTTCGACGACCGCCACCTGCACACCGGGCAAGAGCTGTTTCGACGGGCCCAAGAGCTGCGCCGAGAGGCTGGCCAGGCCTATGCCAAGATCTCCCTCTAGCGGGATCGAGCCCATGCTGGCTTGCCTTCGCGATAGCGGTGCCGCCGGACCCTGGACCCGCGCACCTGCGCCCACAACGGCTTGGCCGGCGTCCTGCAGCGAGCTAGCTGCCTCGACAAACAGCAGCAACTGAGGGATCCGGGCGTGGGCAAGACCCTCTCAATCGGCCTCTTCGCCCTGCTGAGGATCCGCAGAGGATGACGCTCCTAGTGACTTGGCCTGGGCAGCCGCAGGGGCAGGCTTGTGCCAGTGCAGGCCAATTAGGGCGTCGTAGAGAAAGCTCCAAAACTCACCCTTTTGCCAAATGCCCAGGGTTTGGTGGCAGTTGCGAGCGTCCAGCTCTGGCTTAGCCACCCAGTAGGCCGCCTGATACTTGTACCAGGGAACCGAAGGCCAGAGGTGGTGGATGAGATGGTAGTTCTGTCCCAACAGGAGGATGTTGGCTAGCCGGCTAGGGTAGACCCTGGCGTTGTACCACCGCTCCTGAGATTGAAAGGGGCGATGGGGCAGGTAGTCGAAAAACAAGCCCAATAGAAGCCCCATGATAAAAGCAGGGGGCAGCCAGTAGTTCAGGAGGTAGTCGGTGTAGCCGAAGTGGAAGGCCAAGGCAAAGGTCAAGACCACGACTAGCCGACTCAAAGCCCACTCCAGCAGGTCCCAGCGGCCTTTGCGCCAGAGCTGCCGCTTGAAGAAAAACACCTCGTGGTAGAAAAAGCGCGGCGCAATGAGCCACAGCGGCCCCCCCGTGGAGACGTAGTGATCCGGATCGTTCTCAGGATGGTTGACGTGGGCATGGTGTTGCATATGCACCCGCTTAAAGACAGGGTAGACAAAGCCCTGCAACAGAGCAGATCCATGCCCCATAGCCTCGTTCAAAAAGCGGTTGCGGTGGGCTGAGCCATGGGAGGCATCGTGGATTACCGTGCCCAGCACATAGAGGGCGACAAAGTTTAGCCAGAACACCAACCAGCGGGGCCAATGCCAAAAGGCATACCCACAAAAGCAGGCGGCTGACAGCGCCACGGACCCTAGAAACATCAATAGGGTGGGATTCCAAAATTCTGGCGGCGGCCCCAGCAGCTCACGAGGTAAGGTAAAAGGCCTGGAGTCCGGTTGCGGAGTCACAGCAGCAGTCATCGGCAGCCATCCTCGAGTGTGCACAGCGCAGACGGTGGGGATGGTTTAAGCCAACCCGCCAAACCTCAGCAAGCGGCAGGGATAAACTTTGTTAACTTTCGTTAGTATACGGCACAGAACCGCTCAGCTTGTCCCGTCAGGCCTGATTTTCCCGCCAACCCCAACTGCCGCCGACAGGGATCCCGGCAAGAACTGTTGTGAGGTTTTGTTGCGGCCTCTATTGCAATTCATGTGAAGATCGCGGGGGGATCCCTTTAAGCCTTGCAAAACGGGGGTAATCTAGGGGGCGGTTAACCTAAGCCAAGGAGGAAAACCATGCTGCTCCTTGTTGCGCCGCTAGCTATAACCGCTCACACCAGCCCCTGGTCTCCCCTAAGCGCGGTGATCATTCTGCTCTGCACAGGACTGGCATACCTGAGCTTCAAGTCCTCTTCGGGGGTCGCTTCAGAAACTGGACCGGTGTTGGGGATGACCTGGCCAGAAGTCCTGGGAGTTGCCAGCTTTGGTCATCTGCTGGGGGTAGGAGTAATCTTGGGCCTCTCCAACATGGGGGTTCTCTAGGTTGCATGGCAACGCAAGCCCTGGCCTTCGTGCCAAGCGCTCTGCACTGCTGCCGCGACCGAGGACAAGTCGCCTTGTGCTAGCCTAGTTATGGCTCTGCCAGTAAGGTGGCGACGCAGCTTCTTGAAAGCACTCCTGCCCTCAGGGTTCTCCTCTAGTCCTTGATTCACCGGACCTAACTAACCTTCTGCCTTGACGTAGATGGGCTGAGCTAGTAGGCTAGCAGGTACATCTTCTTGGGTAGGCGTTTTGCCTAGGCTAAAGTTGGCTCCGTCTTTAGCCTGTGTGCTCGATCAAGAGCAAGGAGCAACTACCTGCAGCTCGCGGGGAAGTGACGCCTGTGGAGATCCCTCTGGCGGGGTAGCAGAGGTGAACTCTACTACTAGCTACGGGTCGTGGAAGCAGGAAGAAAGCCTCAACGCCGAGCGAAAGTCTGCTTTTGCCCGGGGTTGAATAAGTCTTTCAGAGCGGTTCAGGAAAACTGCGACCCAGCCAAGATCTGGAGCCAATAGGAAAATCCCTAACGAACTCGTTTCTCTAGTCCCACTTCCTTGCTGGTGAGGTTTGGTGTCATGCCTGTAACGATGCTCCTGGCTGCTTTGCCAGAAGGCTATGAACTGTTCGACCCACTGGTCGATATTTTGCCGATCATCCCCGTTCTGTTTTTCCTGCTTGCCTTTGTCTGGCAGGCGGCGGTGGGCTTTAAGTAAAGTCCCAGTCGGCTGGAATCGGTAGCTCTGGCTCGCCCCTCTTGCACTCGCGGAGGGGTTAGTTGTCTTTGCAGAATGCTCTGCCCCAGGCTAGTAGCTCTTCTAGAGGAGTCAGAGATCGCGGTCAAGGACACCGGTAATCCAGAGCACTCCTGCCAAGCAGACAAAGTGGGCGAAGGTGACGTTGATATTGGCAGCCAAGAGCAGTACTCCTGTTACCTGGTTGGCCTGGGTGCGGGCGAAAATGCGTGCCAATAGCTCGCCGACTTGGGCTTCCATGCCAATCAAAGCCAGGAACGCTCCAATGAGGCTGACGTAGGTAACCAACTGCAATTGCTTGGGCAAATCGAATTGGCCTGAGGCAGTAGCGGAAGCTGAGCGGCGCTCTGCGTGCAGCAAGTAGCGCCAGTTGAGGAAGAGGCCGGCTGCTAGAGTGAGTAGAGTCAGCAGAGTAAACCAGAAGGCGATAGTAGCCCCCAGCGAGTCATCTCGATAGACGGTATTCTGGCCAATTAAAAAACCAAGCCACAGCAGCAGGGCCGTTGCCCCCAGAACCCCCTGAAACCAGAACCCAAAGCGGCGCGTCAAGCGCAAGCGAGACCGCATGCGCTCAACCGTCGCCCCTCCTAGCTGCGACATGGGTCCGCTCATCCTTCTTCCCCCGCTCTCTATCTGCTTCCAGCCTATCCCCATCCTCTGCCCCCCGTCACCGAAAGGCGCGGCGCAGAAGCCTCTACCTCAAGCCGTGGGGTCATCTAGAAGGCTAGGGCTTGCGATGGGAGTCCCTGCTTTGCAGGCGCAGGATTTCCGCCTCGATGCGTTGTTTGAGCTCTTTTCCTTCTTCAGAGCGAATCCACAAGGTGATGCGGTTATATTCCGGCACGGTCATGCCATGGCGGGTGATGATCTCGGTGGCAGTGCGAATGAACTCCCGCCGGATTTGATCCTTGGTGGCCGGATCCTCGGTAGCCTGAGAGCGCTGCTGGGCTTCCTGCCGGTGGGGCTCCATCTCCAAGACGATGCGGGCATACTTGGTAACCTGTTCATCGCTTAGAGCTAGGGGAGTGGCAGGGGTTTGGGCTACAGCCAGGGAAACACCCACCAGCGGGATCCAGGTACAAACCCAGATCAAGCCCACCAGCCCTTTCTGGGCCACGCTTGCCAGCAAGAGTGCCGCTCCTCCTTTCCGACCTGCTTGACCAAACACCGCTACTATCTCCCCACCCAATCACTGCGTTGCCGGTGTCGCTGGGATCTTCTCCTAGGTGTAGCTTTTGTCTGCAACCCGCTTCAAGCTACCCCAGGCAAGCCACCGCCAGTTGTCGCCGGCGCCTACTTCTTTTGACCAAAAAGTGGCCCTGAGGTTCCTGCTGGGGCCTTGAACAGCCCAGAAGGGGGATAATGAGGGTGGATTGCTGGTTGTGGCTTTATGAACTTGGAACGTCGCCCGGTTTTTCCTTTCACGGCCATTGTTGGCCAGGAAGAAATGAAGCTGGCCCTGCTCCTCAACGTTATCGATCCCCGCATCGGCGGCGTGCTGATCATGGGGGATCGGGGCACGGGCAAATCCACCACCATCCGCGCCTTGGCCGATCTCCTTCCCAAAATTGAGGTCGTCAAAGGGGATCCCTTCAACAGCCATCCGCGGCAGCGGGATCTGATGAGCGATCAGGTGTGGGAGCGCCTGCAGGCAGGAGAAACCCTGGAAACCACCTGGATCCAGGTGCCGATGGTGGACTTGCCCTTAGGGGCCACCGAAGACCGGGTCTGCGGCACCCTGGATATCGAGCGGGCTCTCTCTCAAGGGGTGAAGGCCTTTGAGCCGGGGCTTCTGGCCAAGGCCAACCGCGGCATCCTCTATGTGGACGAGGTCAACCTCCTGGACGACCACCTGGTGGACGTACTGCTGGATGCGGCGGCCTCCGGCTGGAACACCGTCGAGCGGGAGGGGATCTCCATTCGCCACCCAGCCCGCTTTGTGCTCGTGGGATCCGGCAACCCCGAGGAAGGGGAGCTGCGCCCCCAGCTTCTGGATCGCTTCGGCATGTTTGTCCGCATCGAAACGGTGCGGGATCCGGCCCTGCGAGTGCAGATTGTGGAAGAGCGCAGCCAGTTCGACGCCGATCCCCAGGCTTTCCTGGCCAAATACGCCGATGCCCAGCAGCGCCTGCGGGAGCGCATTGAAAAAGCCCAACACCTGTTGCCGCAGGTGGGGATTGATCCCGAATTGCGCTTGAAGATCTCCGGCGTGTGTGCGGCCTTGGAAGTCGACGGGCTGCGGGGAGATATCGTCACCAACCGGGCGGCCAAGGCCCTAGCGGCTCTAGAAGGGCGTACGGAAGTTACTGTTGCCGACATTCGCCGGGTGATTAGCTTGTGCTTGCGCCACCGCCTGCGCAAGGATCCTCTGGAAACCATCGACTCCGGCTACAAGGTCGAGAAGGCCTTTAGCGAGGTGTTTCAGGTGAGCCTGGAGAGCGCTGCCTAGCCCTTGCTCCCAACCCCTCCTCCAGGGGGGGAGTTAGGCAAACAGGGTTTCTAGTTTGTTGGCGATGGCAGCAATCCAGGCTTGCTCCTGGCGGCTGAAGCTGCGCGGCCTGTCACTGCCCAAGATAAGGCATCCCTTTTGGCCAATGGGCTGGCAGAGAACCGCCTGGGATCCGGGCGGCAACAGGCCCTCGAACTCGGCGCGGGCGGGGAAAAATCGCAGATCCCCTAGGTAAACCGGCTGCCCCGTCTTCAACACCTGCTGCAGAGTGCCTTGGGGCTGGAGGGAGGGCAACTGGCCAGGGCTAGCTAGGATCCCTCGCTGCAGCAGAGTGCGTCCCTCCACCCAGATCACCACGGTGCGGGCGGCGGTAGTGCTAAGGAGAGTGTGGGAGGCCCAGGCCAGCTCCAGTTTTTCGCGTTCAGACAGGTCGGGATGCCAATCGCAACCTGGACTCCCCTGCAGGGGAGCGGCCTGGGGAGGACGGGGCTGAACCTGCTGCCACAAAAGGCCAGTTAGGATTAAGACGGCGCTGAGGAGGATTCCCAAGGCGTCAGAGCGGGATTGACTGGCCAGCAGTTCCGGCGTAAAGGCCAGCCGGTTGATGACTAGGAGAATGCTGCCCAAAACGCCTGCCACCAAAGGCAGTCGCCGCAGCCAGCGATTGGGATCTCGCTTGACCCTCAAAGCAGGAAGAGACGTCTAGCGCTAAGTCCAGTCTAGAGCTACCCAAGGTCTTAGAGGCGGCTCCAGATGCCGAGACGCTCTTGGCGAGCTCTTTTTTCCAGGCCGCGGAAGTAGCTGTCGTACTTGATGTTATGGGTATAGGGGGCAATGCGAGCCAAGCCGTTGCGCACCAGCAGGGCGTTCATCTGCTGGCCCTCCAGCCAGACATAGGCTTCCACCAAGCCAGTGGCATCGACGTTGCGCAGCAGCTTATCCCCTTCCAGCTTGACCGTGCGGCGGAGGATGCGCTCACGCATCAGCTCAAGCGCCTGCTGATAAAAAGGATCCTCCTGGGGGCTAAGGCCCTGGATCCCGGCCAGCCGGATCAAGCGCAATTTCTGTTCCCCTTCAATCTGCGCCACCAGCGTGTCGCCATTGACCACGCCCACCACCACTGCCTCGGGGTAGCGATCAAAGTAGTGGTTATCGAAGTAGAAGGGGGTGTCAGGCACAACCCGCCGCTCCCCAAACCCGTGGCCGGGAAGAACAGGCAGGGCTAGGAGCCATCCCAACACCGCCCAGCCAAAAGCCATACGCCGGAACATCCTCTTTCCGCAGGGACACCTAAGGCGTAATGGTAGCGGCAACTCTCAGCTAGGCAACTCCTTGCCAGCCAAGGTTCTCTCATGAATAGGGATTTTGGGTGAGGAACTCCCGATCTAGCGGTAGGGGAGCCACTGGCTGGGTAAGGGTAAACTGACCGCTGGCAATCCACTGTTTGAGAATCTCGGCAACTTGCATCGAGCGGCGCAGGCTGACTAGGGGGGCAGTGCGCACCTTGCGGCCATTGAGGACAATGTAGCCGGATTTGAGCTGGGCATAGCTCACCAGGCCAAAGGTGGGCCGCACCCGCCGGGGGATAGAAAAGTCAATCACGGGCGCCACCAAATCTTTGTCCCGGATGGCAATGGGCTCCAAATCGCTGGGGGAAAGGATGGGGATGGGGATCCCAACCCCTAACATCAAGCTGGGGCCGTAGTTGCGAAAGTAGCAGCCTCGCACCCATTCGGCTTGCATCTGTTTGGCATCGCCAATCAAGGCCAGGGTGGCGGCGGGGCCAATGGGAGTTTGGTTGGGCAGCCGCTTTTGCAGCGGAAAGTGTTGGGTACCTTCCCAAGCTATATAGCCGATGCCGCCCCCTAGAAAGATGCGGCTGCCAATCCCCACCCGGCGCAGGAGGGGATCATTGAGCAGGGGGCATAGCTCGCCGGGATTGGAATAGATGGCGTTGCCCAGGTTGGGCTCCAACAGGCCCAAGTAGGTGTACAGCGGCCGATCGCCGCCATTGACGCCGACAATGAAGTTTTGGTAGGCGTTGCGGGGGTTGAACAGGTAGAACTGGTTAAGCTGATCCCGCGTCAGCAAGGTCTCGTAGTCGGCGCGGGGATAGCAGTCGGTTACTTGGCCAATGGCCCGCAGATGCACCCGCTTGCCGGCAACCAGATCGGCGATGACATGGCCCCCTCCATAGGGCTGGTCAGTCTGCTCACTGGGCTGAGCTGCCCCGATGTAGAGATCGACAGCCCCAAAGCCGGCATAGGCGGGCACACCATTTAACCAGGCCTGGCGAATCTTGATTGGGGGATCCGTGTGCCCTAGGTTAAGGATCGCTCCCGAGGACTCCATCGGCTCAAAGGTACCGGTGGTTACCACGTCCACCTGCTCGAAGGCCTCCTCAAGGCTAAGGGTAGCTAGCTTGGCCTTGGCCTCCTGAGCCGTCCACACCCGCACCTGGCCTTGGAGAATCCGCCGGTTAATTTCGTCTAGAGTTCTTTCCATATAACTGCAGGCAGTCCGCGTTCCTTTGGGGCAGCGCTCTCGAATGGCTATCAATAGCTTAGATGGGCAAGAAGGCCTCAGGGAGGCAAGCTGCTAGCGGTGGCGGTAGGGCGTCCCTAGGCAGGGTAGGCCAGGCGGGCCGCCAAACTATCGGGCTTCTTGAGGATCTGGCTAGGCGGCGCGGCTTCTTTCCTCTCCCTCCAGGTGGACTTGCCCTTCCAGCAAAGCCAGGGTCAGCCGGTCAAGGGCCTCCAGATCCAATTCGTCGTAGAACCATTCTTGGAGAAGAAAGCAGATTTGGGATTCTTGTTCGCGGGTGAGGCAGGCACTCTGGAGAACTGATTCGACAATTGGGCGAATGGACATGGGGCAGCGCTCTAACTCAACTACCCCTATGAAATTCAGAAGGAGGAGGAGACAGCCGTGATCCAAGTCAAATGGCCATCCTCAGCCAGGGCCTAGCCAAGCAAGCCCACTGCCGGCAGGGGCAACTCTGCCGCCGCTGCCGCATCCAGCAGCCACAGCAGCCGCCCTCTAGGGTTGACGCTCTGACAGGGCAGGTGGGCCTCCGTCGTCAGCGCCTTTTTGACAATCTCGGCTTTGCTAGCTCCGGCAACCAAAAACACCACCTGGGCCGCTTGGTTTAGGACAGGATAGGTCAGGGTCAGGCGCGGCTCCTCTCCTTTCTGCCCCACGGTTACCCAGCGGTGTTGCACCTGCAGGGCAGCTGTGCCGGGGAACAAGGAAGCCGTATGGCCGTCCTCCCCCACTCCCAGCCAGATGAGATCAAAGGCAGGACATTCGTTGCCGAAAACCCGCCGCAGGGTTGCCTCGTATTCCGCTGCATCTCGCAAGGGATCCCCTGCCTGGGTAGGCATGGGAAAGACCTGGGAGGCAGGAACCCCGACCGTCTCCAGCAGGATCCGCCGTACCATGCCGTAGTTGCTCTCGGGGTGATCCGGGGGAACGTAGCGCTCATCCCCCCAGAACAACCAGGTTTGCTGCCAAGGGATCCCTGGCGTCTGGGTTAAAGCGGCATACAACTTTCGCGGGGTGTTTCCTCCTGCCAAAGCTACCGTAAAGCGACCCCGTTGACGAATGGCCGCCGCAGCCTGCTCCTGCCAGATCTCCACCGCCCGGCGGAAAAGAGCTGCCCCCTCCGGCCAGATTTCCAACTGGAACCCTTGCATCGGTGCCTTCTACTGCCTTAGCCGGGCCAAAGGGATCCCCCTAAGAAGCGACCGCCATCTTCTTGGTTTCCGCCTGGATTTTCTCGTAGAGGGATCGCAGCTTTAGGCCCACGATGACCTGGATGAGCCCGGAGCCGTTGCGGGATCCCGGATATTCGGGGTGCTTGCGCAGAAGCTCTGTCAGCTCGCCGTAATAGCGGGTCGACAGATTGCTCAGGTGGTTCTCGATGTAGATGACCTCCTCCAGCTTGTCGAAGCTGCCGTCAATTTCCAACACCGAGACCGGATGGTCGAAATAGGTGGAGGGGCCGTAGTGCAGGCGAATGCCGGGATAGGAGCAGGTTAGCTTCTTGCCGCACGGGATCCAGTCAATGGTGGAGCCTTCGTCAAATAAATAGACGTGGTCAAAGTACTTCACCCCTTCGCGCTGGATCAGGCGCACCCGCAACACCTTGTGCTCTGGATCCAGCTCTGGCAGGAGCTTAGTGGGCAGCACCTCAATCACCACATCGGCATAGCGCTTCTGCACATCGACGTAGGCCTCGAAATCCGGGCGGCGGGCCTCGATGGAGCGCAGCACATCCTCATAGGTGTGGCCCCGCTCTGCCATGTCCCGCTTAACCTTCCAGGCAACCTTAATTTCCGGCGCCAGATCCAGATAGATCTTAAAGTCCAGCAACTCCCGCACCCGCTCGTCGTACATGGGGTGAAGGCCCTCCAAGACGATGATGGGGCTGGGATCCACCCGCTCAGGGGGGTCGATGGTCCCCGTCTCGTGGTTGTAGATGGGCTTCATCACGCTCTGGCCATTTTTGAGGGCCTTGGCCTGCTCGTACATGAGGTCGAAGTTGTTGGCGCGGGGATCCAGCGCCGTAATGCCCTTTTCCTTGCGCTGTTGGCGATCCAAGGAGTGGTAGTCATCTAGACAAATGGTGGTGATGAGATCCCGGCCAAACAAGTCACTCAGCCGCCGCAAAAACGTGGACTTGCCACAGCCAGAATCTCCAGCAACACCAATCATCACAATGCGTTCGGGACTGCTTGCCATGGGAACTCCTTGGGGATAGGCGGGGCAAAACTGCAAGGAGGCTTCTAAAACTTTATGGATTTGCATATTACCACAAGACGCTCCACCGCAAGCGAGCCTGAGGCTGGAAAAGCTGGCGCTGGCAGAAGATAAACCATTTCCTGGGCAGTGCAGGCGTTTTTCTGGATGGGCAAGGGAGACGCCGCCAGTTGACAGGGCAAGTTCCCTTCCGCAAAGGCAGCCTGCTAAGGTGTTTGCTGTAGCTACCACTGCCAGGAGCAGTCCCAGTCATGGTTGCCAGCGCCCAAAAACGAGAAGTTGTGGTCAATCTCTACCGCCCCAATGCCCCTCTAGTTGGCCAGTGTTTGGAAACCTACTCCCTTGTTGAGGAAGGGGCACCTGGCCTAACCAAGCACATTGTGCTTAGCCTGCCCGATCCCAACTTCCGCTACCTGGAGGGCCAGAGCGTTGGCATTATTCCTCCTGGCGTCGATGCCCAAGGCAAGCCCCACAAGCCCCGACTCTACTCGATAGCCTCCACCCGCTACGGCGACGATGGCGAGGGACGCACGGTTTCCTTGAGCGTGAAGCGGGCCGAATACGTGGATAAGGAAACCGGCCAGCCGGGAGTGGGAGTCTGCTCGGGCTTCCTCACCGATCTCCGAGCTGGGGATGAGGTGATGATCACGGGGCCGGCTGGGAAGACGTTCCTCCTGCCGGAGGATCCAAACGCCAACCTGATCTTGATTGCCACTGGCACGGGCATTGCTCCTTTTCGGGCTTTCATCAAGCATTTGCTCGAGGAGGATCCCAACTACCAAGGCAGGATCTGGCTGTTTTTTGGGGTACCCACCACTTCCAGCCTGCTGTATCGGGGCGACCTGGAAGCCTGGAAAGCTGAGCATGGGGATCGCTTTCGCGTCGACTACGCCATCAGCCGCGAGCAGCAAACCCCCGATGGCAAAAAGATGTATGTGCAAAACCGCATGGCCGAGTACGGCGCCGAGCTGTGGGAGATGCTGCAAAAACCCAACACCTACGTCTACATCTGTGGTCTCAAGGGGATGGAAGATGGCATCAACAGCGTCATGGCTGCCGTAGCCCAACAAGCAGGCCAAGACTGGAGCAGCTTCCAGAAGGAGCTCAAGAAAGCTAGCCGCTGGAACGAGGAAACCTACTAGGGGGTCCTGGAGGTTTCTGGAGCGGCCAAAGCATGCCAAAATGCTGGTATCTAGGCTCCCCAGAGCAAAAGGTTTTCCAGGAGTCCTAAGCTGTGGACGCGCGCTACAATCCCCAGGCCATTGAAAGGAAATGGCAGGCCCACTGGCGTGAAATTGGGTTGGATCGCACGCCAGAGCTAACAGCAGAAAGCCGCAAGTTCTATGCCCTGTCGATGTTCCCCTACCCCAGCGGCAGCCTGCACATGGGGCATGTGCGCAATTACACCATCACGGATGTCATTGCCCGCCACAAGCGGATGCAGGGGTATGCGGTGCTGCACCCCATGGGGTGGGACGCTTTTGGCTTGCCGGCAGAGAACGCCGCCATTGACCGGGGGATCCCGCCGGCCAAGTGGACCTACCAGAACATTGCCCAGATGCGGGATCAACTGCAGCGGCTGGGGCTTTCCTACGACTGGGAGCGGGAGATCACCACCTGCGCCCCCGACTACTACAAATGGACGCAGTGGCTGTTCCTGCAGTTTTTCAAGGCAGGCCTGGCCTACCAAAAGGAAGCGCCGGTGAACTGGGATCCCGTGGATCAGACCGTCCTGGCCAACGAGCAGGTGGATGCGGAAGGGAGATCCTGGAGATCTGGGGCTCGGGTGGAAAAGCGCCTCCTCAAGCAGTGGTTTCTCAAGATCACGGCCTATGCCGACCAACTCCTGGCTGACCTGGAGAAGCTCTCCGGCTGGCCAGAGCGGGTGCGCACCATGCAGGAGAACTGGATTGGCCAGTCGGTAGGGGCTAGAGTTCTCTTCAAAACCGAAACAGGGGAAGAGCTGCCGGTGTTTACCACCCGGCCTGATACCCTCTGGGGAGCCACCTTCATGGTGCTGGCGCCGGAGCATCCTTTGGTGGAGAAGCTTACCACCCCCGAGCAGCAGGCTGCCGTCAAAGCCTACCAGGCCGAGGCCGCTGCCCGCAGCGAGATCGAGCGCAGCGCTGAGGATCGGGAAAAGACGGGCGTCTGGACGGGCTCCTACGCCATCAACCCCGTCAACCAAGAGCGCATCCCCATCTGGATTGCCGACTACGTGTTGATGGGCTATGGCACAGGGGCCATCATGGCCGTGCCGGCCCACGACCAGCGGGACTTTGAGTTTGCCCGCAAGTTTGGCCTGCCTATCAAGCTGGTGGTGCAGCCGCCTCAGGGTGGGGTGGAGACTGCTGAAGATCTGCAGGCGGCCTGGACAGGGGAGGGGGTGTTGATAAACTCCGGCCCCTTGAACGGAATCCCGGTGGGCAAGGGCCCAGGGCAAAGTGTGGAAAGGGCCATCGCCTGGCTGGAGGAGCAGGGGCTAGGGGAACGGCAGGTCAACTACCGCCTGCGCGACTGGCTCATCTCGCGGCAGCGCTACTGGGGCTGCCCCATCCCGGTCATCCACTGCCCCCATTGCGGCATTGTGCCGGTGCCGGAAGAAGATCTGCCAGTGCTCTTGCCAGAAGATGTAGAGCTGACGGGGCGAGGCGGATCCCCATTAGCCCAACTGGAGGAGTGGGTGAAGGTGAAATGCCCCACCTGTGGTGCGGAGGCCCGCCGGGAAACGGACACCATGGACACCTTCATCTGCTCGTCCTGGTATTTCCTGCGCTTTAGCGATCCCCGCAACGACCGCGAGATCTTCCGCAAGGATCTGGTCAACGCCTGGCTGCCGGTGGATCAGTACGTGGGCGGCATCGAGCACGCCATCTTGCACCTGCTCTACGCCCGCTTTTTCACCAAAGTGCTGCGGGATCTGGGGTTGCTGAATTTCGATGAGCCCTTCTCCCGCCTGCTAACCCAGGGGATGGTGCAGGCGCGCACTTACTACAACCCCAACAAGTCCGGCAAGGATCGCTGGATCCCCACAGCGCTGGTTAAGGATCCCAACGATCCGCGGGATCCCGAAACCGGCGAGCCTCTGCAAGTTATCTACGCTACGATGTCCAAATCCAAGGGCAACGGCGTGGATCCGGAAGAGGTGCTGGCCAACTACGGGGCAGACACGGCCCGCATGTTCATCCTCTTCAAGGCGCCGCCGGAAAAGGACTTGGAATGGGACGATGCCGACGTGGAAGGGCAGTTTCGCTTTCTCAACCGCGTCTGGCGGCAGGTGTACGACTTTGTCAGTCGCGGTGGCGGAACGGCGTCCTTGCAGGCCAAGGTCGAGGCGGGATCCCTGACCAAGGCGGAAAGGGATCTGCGCCGCGCCGTCCACACGGCCATCAAGGAGGTCAGTGAGGATCTGGAGGAGTACCAGTTCAACACTGCCATTGCCGAGCTGATGAAGCTGAGCAATGCCCTAGCCGAGGCGGGGATCCCGGACTCGCCCGTCTACGCCGAAGGGATCCGCACCCTGGTCTTGCTCCTGGCGCCCTTTGCCCCCCACATTGCCGAAGAGCTGTGGCAGGCCCTGGGCGGTACCGACTCGGTGCATCGCCAGTCTTGGCCCAGCTACGACCCGGCGGCGCTGGTGGCCGATACGGTCACGATTGTGGTGCAGGTCAACGGCAAGCTGCGCGGCTCCTTTGAAGCCCCTGCCGATGTCACGCCGGAGGAGCAGGAGCGGCTAGCTCTGCAGTCGGAAGCGGCCCAGAAGTATCTCCAAGGGGCGACGCCGAAGAAGGTCGTCGTGGTGCCGAAGAAGCTGGTCAACGTGGTTGTCTAGCTCTCCGTTTGCTCAGGTAACCTCCCCCCCTGCATAGGCAAGACCCAGGAGCAGGGCTTAGGATACTGCCTTGGGGTTTAGTTCTTGTCTGCCTATGCGCAAGCGATGGGTTCTCAAGCCGCAGCAGCTTCCTCTGCTGTGGATGGCCATTCAGCTAGCGGTCGGGATCCCTGCCCTGGCCCACCCCAGCAGCAGCTCTGCCAATCCTCCGGCTGCCCTTGAGGCTGCCACCCAGCGAGTTACCGAAATCCACGGGGGTGCTGGCCCCTGGGCGGTGGTGGGTTATCGCATGGGGATGCGGGCTCTCAAGGAGCTGGGCTTGGCAAGTCCCCTCCCCCCCACCTCCCCAAGTCGCTTTGTGGTGGAAGTCATTCACGAGTCGCCGCTCCAGATTCCCTTTGCCTGCATCGTGGATGGGTTGCACGCCGCCACCGGAGCCAGCTTGGGCAAGCTGAACTTAAAGCTGGTGGAGGTGGACTCCCTAGACAAAATGCGCAGTGTTGTCATCCATCGAGAAACTGGCAAGCGGGTGGAGTTTCAAGTTTTGCCTGAGTTTATTGCTAAGTACCGAGAGCTGCCCCCAGAACGGCTTATGGCAGCGGGGCAGGAAGTTCTTCAAATGGCCGACGAGGCTCTTTTCCGTCTCACGATTAGACCCTAGCGCCGATCCCCCCCAGCAGGATGGGAACTCGAGGGCGGGAGAGGTATGATGCCTAGCACGGCTTTTTCCAGAAGGACTAAGGAGAAAGCTGTGCCGCTAGGTTGCTCTGGGGATCAGCCAGGGCAAGCAATGGGGAAAGTCCGGTGCAAATCCGGCGCTGTGCCGCAACTGTGATGGGCAAAAGCCCTCAGTCAGGATGCCCGCCTGCGGCTTCAGCTCAGGGCTCAGAGCCCTTCCGCGTTGCACG
>NZ_JANSJL010000101.1:0-5770 GCF_047502745.1 Synechococcus sp. F70.1 | reverse complement strand
CAGGATGCCCGCCTGCGGCTTCAGCTCAGGGCTCAGAGCCCTTCCGCGTTGCACGGAGCAAGGAGCTGACATGAAAAAGACAGTTCTAGGTCTCAGCCTTGGGCTGGGAAGTTGGGTTTTGGGGATCCCAGCCTGGGCGCAAGCAGTCTTGGATACCGGCCTCAGCGCCGAGATTTTGAATCAACCCGTCACCACCCCGTTTCGCCGTCCTGGCCTCTTGCGAGAGTCTTCCCGCCCCGTCTATGTCATCACCCGCCAGCAGATGCGCGAGCAAGGGGCAAGAACCGTGCAGGAAGCCCTGCGCTATCTGCCCGGCATCCTCAGCGATGGCACAGCCGGCACCCAGTTGGGGGCTCTCAGCTCTCAGTTCATGCGAGGGGCGCGAACGGCCCAGGTGCTGGTGCTGTTGGATGGCCGCTCCCTCAACGATCTGGGTTTTTTCGGGGGGTTTGACCTCTCGCAAATCACCACCGATGTCGTCGAGCGAATTGAAGTCTCCCCCGGCGGCGGCTCTACCCTGTACGGCTCAGACGCTGTTGGCGGCGTCATCAACATCGTCACGGTGGAGCCCCAGCCAGAAACGGAGACGGTGGTGGAAGCGGCGGTCGGCAGCTATGGCCTCAATGAGCAAGGGATCCAAAGCCGCGGCCAAGGGCAGGAGCTGGGCTGGGTGCTCAGCTACCGTCGCCTGCAGAGCAACAACGACTTTCCCTTTACCATCCGACGGCTGGGCAAGTCGGGCAGGCGGGAAAACTCGGCGGTGGAGTACCACAACTTGCAGGCCAAGCTCACCTGGCAATTGGCCGAAGACCAAGTCCTAACGGCAAACGCCCTCTACCTCAACAAAACCTTCCGCGTGCCCGGTAGCGTAGACTTTCCTTCTCCCGATGCCGAGCAAACCACCAACGACCTGCTGCTGGATCTCAGGTGGCTGTGGACTCAGGAAACAGGCTCCCTGCAAGCTCGGCTCTTTTTGGACGATCTCAACTACCGCTTCAGCGCCCCGCAAAGCCAGGGATCCCGCGACCTCATCCTGCGCGATAGCTGGGGATCCCAGCTCCAGTATGCTTGGAAAGCCGGCGAAAACCTAGAAGGAGTCCTGGGGGCAGATTATCGCTCCATCTCAGCCCGCAATACAACTTTTTCGTTTGCCAGGGGTTCTACCAATATCAACTACGACGATACGGTTAACCAGGGAGCCCTGTTTGCCCGCCTGGATTACAGCCCAGATCCCCGTTTCCACCTCGACTTAGGCATCCGCCAGGACTTCAGCAATTTGGCCAGCGGCTCGGCTACCTCGCCTGCTCTAGGGATCCGCTGGGCTTTGGCGGAAGGCACCACCTTGAGGGCCAGCTATGCCGGCAGCTTTCGCACTCCCTTGATCTCGGAATTGTTCTTCCGGCTGCGCGGCTTTTTTGAAGTGGATGGCAACCCCAATCTCCGCCCAGAGCGAGGGGAAAGCTTTGACATTGGCTTAGATCAAGCCTTGGGAGATTTTGGCCTGCTGCGCTTGACTTTTGCCCACAACCGCATCCGCGATGGCATCACCTTTGTCAGCCTTGGGCCGCGCCGGGGAACCTATGAAAATATTGGGCTGGTTGAATATACCGGCCTGGAGGCAGCCTTAGATGTGCGGCTAGGGGAAAACTGGACGCTTTTTGCCAACTACACCCTCAATGATCCCATCATTCGCGCCGCCCTTGACCCAGCTACAGTTGGCAAGCAGCTAGCCTTTGTGGGAGCCGATAGCCTGAACTTAGGCCTGACCTACCGTCACGAGCAAGGCTGGTACAGCTCAATTTTAGTCCATCACATTGGGAGCTTTTTTACCAACAACACCAACACGGAATCCCTACCAGGCTACACTACCGTAGCTTGGCGAGGAGGGATCCCGTTGACTGAGGACCTAAGCCTAGAGATGGGGATCGACAACCTGCTGGATGAGCAGTATGAAGTTTTCCCCGGCTATCCCGGCGTTGGTCGCACGTTGAGGGTGAACTTGCGGGGGCAATTTTAGCAACATCTCAGGTTGTTTTTGAATTCTGGCTAACCATTTGTGGGGTGCTTCTAGTTTGGAAGCAACTGTATGACGATCTCAACTAGAATCTCGACTCAAGCTGAGGCCAAACATTACCTTTGGGTTTGTACCACCTGCGGATCTCGCTGGGTCAACGGCCAAAAAGAAGGGACTAGCAAAGGAGAAATGCTTCTAGCCGCCTTGCAATCGCAGGTGCTCAACCCTCAATTGCAGCTTAAGCCGGTTGCCTGTATGAGCGGCTGCAGCCATGCTTGCGTGATTGCCCTGGCAGCCCCTGGAAAGATGACCTACGTGTTTGGAGATCTCGATCCCCAAGACGTGGAGCCAATCTTGCAAACAGCGGAGCTGTATTTGACAAAGCCCGATGGCGTCCTGCCCTGGGCAGAGCGCCCTCTTAAAAAGGGGGTGATTGCCCGCATTCCACCAGTCCAATAGGAGCAACCTATGGCCGCTTTCAGTCCCTGGATTACGCCCTTAAACCAAAGTTGGCAGGAGATTTCCCCCACTGGCTGGATAACCCTCTACGAAGGGATCCCGGCTCACATCGACTGTCTTGGGCCGCTCCTCTATGAGCTCTTCCAGGAGCACTGGGCTGAGATCCAAGTGGGCTGTGTGGCGGAGGGGGGAGTGCTGGAAGCGGCCTTTACCAGTCCTCCTGCTCTCTGTGTGCTCTACGACGGCTACTTGACCGTGGCTACCGAAACTTGGCATTTGCATCTGTGTCTAGAGGAGCACCGAGGCGGCCCCTATGGCCGAACCCCCCTAGAACTGCGCCGCAAAAGATTGGTGAGCCGCGCCGCCCTCTATCGCCGCCTCAATCCGCAGCGCCAGCCTCGCCAATGGGGAATTCAATTTTGGAACGGGGCAGAGGAATCTCTGCTGCAGATCTTCTTGCCCAGTCCCTTTTTGGGGCCAGGAGAAGACTACCTGCCCGAAAGCAAAGCCAACTACCAAAAGCTCTCCCTCTATGAACGCCTGCGAGCCATTTATGTCGAGGGAAAAGAGCGGATCCCTTACGAGGATAACCCTCTCAAGCGGCCCTACTTGGCGGTTTGCCGCTCCAGCCGCTGTTATCCTTCCCGCAACTATCAACCGGTTGTGGAAGCCCTGCAATCTGCCCTGCAGGAAGCGAATTTAGATATTCGGGTCATTACTTCCGGATGTCTAGAAGTCTGTCAAGAAGGGCCTGTGGTTTTCTACTCTGGCGACCGCACTTGGTACAAGCGGGTTACACCTCCAGTAGCGCGGCAAATTGTCCAGGAGCATCTGCTAAAGAACTGCCCCCTGAAAGCTCACCTTTTTCCCGGAGATTAGCCTATGGTCAGTCTGCAATCCCTTGTGCAGTCCATCCCCAAACCTCGCCCCTGGATCCCGGTTGCCATTTGGCTACGGGCTGCCCAAGACTTGGCCTGTGGCCGATTTTGGCCCAGTCTATTTACCACCATTGGCTGCCTTAGCAACATTGCCTATACCTGTACGCTTCCTTTTGTAACCGTTGGCATCATTGCGGGCACCACGTTAACTCGCCAAAGGGCAATAGTTAGCGCCTCGATGATTTGGCTAGCCAACCAAATCTTTGGCTATGTCTGGCACAACTATCCCCGCACGCCTGACTCTTTTGCCTGGGGGGTGGTCTTGGGGATCGGCACGGTGGGGGTGGCCCTGCTAGCCAGCTACCGCCCTCTCTTCTTCCAGCCCCACCCTCTCCGAGCCGGACGATGGCTGTGGAATTATCTCTGGATTCCAGCCATGCTCATCCTGGGTTTTCTTGCTTTTGAAGGGCTGATCTTGGCAGCCGGCCTAGTTTTGGGAGGGACAGAGGGTTTGACCCTACCTGTTCTCGGCAAGATCTGGGTGGATAACTGGCTGTGGACGAGCTTTTGGCTTGGGATTCATACTCTTTTGGTGTGGGACAGGGCACTTGACATTCTCCCTGCCATAAAAGGCAGGGATTCTTTCTCAGACAGCAGGATGGCTCCTACCGGCTGAGCTACACAGAGCATGAGGCTGAAACCTCAACCCTGTGGGGGATGCCATAACCCCAACTACTAGGCCAGAGCCCAGATACGTTCTGCGAAGGTTGAGTGCTCCCACCCCGTCGCGATGAAACTCAAACCCACACCCACACCTATACACACGGCCTCTCGGCTTGTTCCTCTTGTTGCAAGCAGGACAGGTTTGAGAGCTGTACCGCTCATCCAGCAGCACAACTTTCATTCCCAGTCGTTCAGCCTTGTAGGTGATGTGGTGCCGAGTTTGGCCATGCAACATCTGGTGGAGCTTTTGGTTCAACCTTGTGCAGTAATCAGCAGACACCCTGATATTCCGAATGTCCCCAATTACAACGGTCTGGACGCCCCTTGCATACAGCGTCGAGACAAGCCTTGTAGTTTGCTTGTGCAAAATATCTCGAATTTGGTGATTTAACCTCGCCAGCTGCTTTCGCCCAGAAGCTAAAACTCTCCTGTAACGCCTTGAGCCACGCCTCTTTCTGGCAAGCAGCCTTGACAGAGTAGATTTCAGCTTGTTCTGGTAGCGGCGCTTGGAACGCAGCAGCCTGCCATTGGCGATGTAGGTGTTCTCCCCATCATGGGCAACGGCCAGGTGAATCTCACCCAGATCCACACCGGCAACACCGCTTTCTTTCCTCTCTTCCTTGGGCCGCGCATCGCTCAATTTGTAGCAAGCCCTTAGCTCGTATTGCCTGCCGTCCCAGCCAATTTCTACCCAGACAGGCGTATCCCAAGCCCAAGGAATGACCAAAGGCTCGTTGCCTTTTCCGTTGGACAACCGCAACTTTCCATTTACGACTTTGATGGCTGAAGCTTTCCATTGGATTTTGTAATAGTACCGTCGGCGTCGAGGTGGGCGAGCATTGGGATCCGTTTTGCGGCGTTCTCGCCACGACTTTAGGGAGGCAAAGAAACTTTGGACAACAGCATCCGCACTGTGGGCGTGAAGTCTGTTTTCAGGATCACTGGGAAACCAACGCATAAGCGTGGCAGGCTTCAACCACAGCCCTTTCTTGCGGACGACGCGCCAAAAACTGACGAGTGTCTGGGAGTACAGCTCGCCTGCCGCCCTGCTCAAAAGTTGTAGTTGTTCCGAGACTCCCAGCTTGAGCTTGCGGACAAAGTACATGCAAAAAATTGTCTTTCTGCTATCTAGAGCATTATACAAAAAGCCGCTCCCAAGGTCGGGGCTTGAAACCCAGTTTTATTGGTCACTTAGGTTTTCCGCACTAACCCAAATGTTCCAAGCTCAACCTCAGGAAGCTGTGAGACTTCTCTCAATGCCGCCGGCGCCTCAGACCAATTGAGAGTGTTTTTCCGTGCAGCCCTATCGTTCTCAAGCTGTCGAAGGACGCCGCACCATGGCTGTCGGAGCAGGCTGCCGACGAGGGCCGGGCGAAGAACCGCCTCTTAGTGGAGCTGGCTAGCGGCAAAATCCTCTAGGACCTTCGGGCTTTGGAGCACGCCTGTGTAGCCAAGAAATCTGGACACCGCTGCGATGGCGAACTAGCCTAGAGGCAACTTCTCTTTCCATGCTGTTTAGTGGGGCGGGATCCATGCTTAGGCCCAGTCTTTTGCTTTCCGGATCGGCCCTGGTGGGCTTGCTGTCTTGGCTGTGCTTGAACGGCGAGTGTGGCTGGCTGGCCTCGCTGCGCAAGGGGCAGACCACGGAAGGTCTCTCTGTGCCCCTCTTGCAGGAAGCTCAGTTGCCGCGATTTAA
>NZ_JANSJL010000100.1:0-1021 GCF_047502745.1 Synechococcus sp. F70.1 | reverse complement strand
AAAATTGGCCAGGTTGGTCAGCGCCGTCCACAGTGGGGTGCCAGGCCGTAGCTGCTCTTTCATGGTCGAGGGATCATATTCCCAAACGTTGGTGCCCTCGCCGGTAAAGAAGTTGATACCCAGTTGTTTGCTCTGGTCACCCGCGGGAAACGTGGAAGCCCGCTGCAAGCTCCAGGGAGTGCCGGGGTGGGCTACCGTGGCCAAGCAGGCAATGGGAAAGCGCCCCTGCTCATGGCTGTAGTGGTAAACGGCCGTGGCCTGCACTGCCGCTGGGTTATCCCGTAGCGTTAGGCGTTGCCGCGCCTCGTTGCTGATGAAAATGGCCTGTAACCTGGTGGGGTCGGGGTCCTCGGGATCCCCGGGCGGCACCAAAGGCAAAGGCAAAGAATCGGTGCGGGTTAGTTCCAGCCGCTGCCCCACGATCACCCGCAAGCCCTCCACACGGGCCCGCCGCTCCCAGTAGCCATCCAAGCCCACCTCGGAAAGGGCGCCTGGGGGTGGGTTGTCCTCGGTCAAAGACTCATTCTGGTTGTTCCTGGCATTAGGAGGAATGGGATCACCGGCCCTAGCACGATACCTTTGCGCAAAGGTGTCCACGTCGCAGCCTCTCTGCGGGTCAGGAGTTACAGGCGGACGGTCGTAGCTGGCTTTGGGGCCAAAGCGGTTGTCAGCCCGATAGACATCGTCTACATAGGGAGGGCAGACCTGGTCGGCACCAGCCTGAAAACCACCGGCCTTGATCCGCCCAGGGCTGCGAGGGTTCCTGGCGTTGAGAGGAGAATCTGCCCATCTTGCATTTTGGGCATAAGTTCCGCGGGTGCGAATGCGGCCAAAAAGGTGGAGCTCCAGCGGATCCAGCGCCACATTTTCTGGCTCTACCCAGTCCTGCACCGATTGGTCGTCCAACCGCACCTCATGTGGCGCTACGTCTTGCCGGCCAGAGTGAACATCGAAACTCAGAGTATGGCTCACCTGCTGGCCGGCGTAGCCAATGGCCCCTGCCACCAGCTCTCCAAAGGCA
>NZ_JANSJL010000099.1:0-1066 GCF_047502745.1 Synechococcus sp. F70.1 | reverse complement strand
CGCCAAAGCCCAGGGATCCATAGAGCAGGCAGCGCAGGTAGAGCCGCTCGTCGTGAACTTGAATATCCCAGGGCTGTGAGCCATTGAGGGTTATACCGGCAGCATCCAGAACTCGAAGCGCATACTGACGCGCCAGCCGGTGCAAGCTGTTGAGTCCTTTCCCCATCCCTAGGGATCCCTCACTGCAGGGAAACTGACTCAACAAATACACCCCAAGGTGGCAAGGGATCCAACAAGTTGTTTCCAATTTCTAGGGATCCCCCCGAAGGGGGAACCATTAGTGAGGGTATTAACCCCGATCCAGCGATAGTTTACACCTTTCCAATTTCTAGGGATCCCCCCGAAGGGGGAACAAGCTGTCCGACTATTTGGACCCCACTTGGTTTGATTAGTCGTTTCCAATTTCTAGGGATCCCCCCGAAGGGGGAACCCGAGAATCTCGGCATCGACGGGTGTGTTTTGCTTATGCGGGACCTGTTTCCAATTTCTAGGGATCCCCCCGAAGGGGGAACAAGCCTGTGTAGCTTCACAGAAGCATGAAGTAGAGTTAGAGTTTCCAATTTCTAGGGATCCCCCCGAAGGGGGAACTTGAGTACGAAGACGCTAACCTGCAAGTCGGCGGCGTAGTGTTTCCAATTCCTAGGGATCCCCCCGAAGGGGGAACAGGCCTTCAATATGGCCGCCAATGTGGAGGATAACTTAGGTGTTTCCAATTTCTAGGGATCCCCCCGAAGGGGGAACAGCACCTAAGTCGTTGCCTACCACGACGATTGTCTTGTCCGTTTCCAATTTCTAGGGATCCCCCCGAAGGGGGAACGTCCTGAATACTTTGGGAAGTGGTATGTGAGTAATTGGGCGTTTCCAATTTCTAGGGATCCCCCCGAAGGGGGAACGATTCGTCATTCTCTACCTACAGGCTCTACCTACAGGAGGTTGTTTCCAATTTCTAGGGATCCCCCCGAAGGGGGAACGCTGCTTCGCTTAGCAAGCCAGTGTCTGCTTCCACCAAAACGTTTCCAATTTCTAGGGATCCCCCCGAAGGGGGAACTCTACCCCTATTAAACCC
>NZ_JANSJL010000098.1:0-1104 GCF_047502745.1 Synechococcus sp. F70.1 | reverse complement strand
GGTCTGGAGGAACCTCTGGGGCGTTGCCTGCAGCAGCAAGGGTTGATCTCCCCTGTAGATTTGGTCAAGCTCTTTCGCCATCAACTGCAAGTGGGGCTCTACTGCCTCTTTGCCTTGGAAGCGGGCCAGTTCAGCTTCTTACCCAACGTACCGTTGCCCTATCAAGAGATGACTGGCTTAAGCAAGGAGGCTTCGGCCGTAGTTTTGGAAGGGCTGCAGCAGCTGAAGCAGGATCAACGTCGGGAAGAAAACTTGCCTCAGCCGGACAGCTACTTCTGGCGCACCAGCCTTGAGCTTCCTCTATACCAGCTTTCGCCGCTGGAGTGGTCGATCTTGGAGCAGGTCTCTCCTTCCCGCAAGCTAGCTGATCTAGCGCGGGCATTGGGGGCTGATTTGTTGGAGGTGCGCTATGCCTGCGCGCGCTTAGCTAAGCTTGGACTCATCGCTCCCTGTGAAGGCCCAATAGCTATGCCTCAGCCTTCTCTGGTGGGCACTTCTAAGGCTTCGGGAGCAAATAACCTTGGAGAGACAAGGGAGCCGGTTAAGCCCTCTTTGGTCAGCCGCCTCTCCATGCTTCTTAGGAGCATTCGCGAGAAATAGCTGGTCGAGTCAACGACTCGGGATTCAGGGTAACTGCTGCCAGGTCGGGTAGCGGGAAAGTCAGCCTTTTCCGCGACTGCATAGTTGTCCGGGAAAAATATTTGGTCGAGAATAGGATGTGTTGCGGGGATCCCTAAAACACGCGAGAGAGGCTGGCCATGGCCCTAGTCGGAGACCTCCGGGAATTTTCTCTGCCTGACTTGTTGCAGCTAGTTGAAAGGGGCAGCAAAACAGGGCAACTTTCCATCTGGGCCCCAAACGGCATCTACAAAATCTGGTTTTATCAAGGTCGGGTCATTGCTACTCTGCCCCCCGAAGAGGAGCACCGCTTAGAGAGGTTGTTAGCCCGTTCCGCTCTTGTTAGCGATCGGGTCGTGGAAAAGTTGGCTTCCTTCTGTGGTGCGCAAGAGCCTTTGGGGCGCTGTTTACAGCGGCAGGGGTTGATCTCGCCTGCAGATTTGGCCAAGCTCTTTCGCCATCAGCTCCAGGTGGGTCTCTACTGCC
>NZ_JANSJL010000097.1:0-1117 GCF_047502745.1 Synechococcus sp. F70.1 | reverse complement strand
CATCGGGCGGACGTCCGAGGTAGAGGTTAGCCTCTTCATCCACCAGCTCACTGACGGTGGTGGTGACGTCGGCCTCTTGCCAGGCAGCGCGCTCTAAGGTGTATTTGGCGGAGAGGCCGCGCGCAGCAGCCCATCGTTCTGGCGCTTCTTCAATGGGGTGCCCTTCGGCGGCCCGCCCCACGACCGTCGCATGCGTCGTAAAAACCGTCGCTACCATCGGTTTATGTCGCCGTAGATACAGCACCCCCGCTCCCGTTAGCCACTCATGAAAATGCGCCACGACTTCCCCTATTTCTTCTCCATAATAAAACTCCAGAAAGCTCCCAATCGCCAGCCCCGCCGCATAGCCGAATATCGCCGGTTCTATGTAATCCCACCCACCCCACAACGAGTCCACCTCAAATTCCTCCCACAGCTCCCCAAATATCTCATCCTTACGTCCTAAAAGCGCATGAAACTCTAAAAGCCAGGCCGTTACTTCCACAGAGCCTATCTGCCACTTGCCCGGATAGACCCGCAGCCCATGCCGCCGCTCTAAGTAAGCCTGCCACTCGGTATACTCATTTACCTCTTCCCAGTTTTGCCGGCCCTGCGCTATATACGGACCCACCAAAATATACCCACCCCCAAAGGCTCGCAAAGCATGTGGGACTTTTCCTATCAGAACTGTGTGAATGCCTCCTACCTTGTTGCACACTTCCCAGCTTACCTCAAAAAGCCATCGCCGTCCACTTTCTTGCATACTCCAAAGGTAAGACTCGCACAGGACTTGTACTTTTGAAGGAGATGGGGCGCCTTGTTTTTCTGATCTTGATGGGTCTCCTTTTCGCGCAGGGCACGACCACGGAAGAAGTGGACGTAGATGAGCTGGAGGAGCTTTTCGGGAACCCAGAGGCCAAAACGGGGGTATCCTCTGACACGGTGGCTCTGGCTGGGCAGAGCGCGCAGGATCCCTTTGCCGATGACACCCTCTACGAAAGGCCCCTCCTGCCACCACCGCTCCGTCTTATTGACTCGCCTCGCTCCCCCCGCCTCACCATACACCCCACCGTCAAAAAACGAATACGCCCCACCCCCCCGGTCGGTTATACACCTCTCCGACGCGCCATGTCAACAC
>NZ_JANSJL010000096.1:0-1117 GCF_047502745.1 Synechococcus sp. F70.1 | reverse complement strand
GTTCAGAAGGCGGGGTACGCCCGCCAAAAGGCCAAAGGGCAACGCAAACGCCAGCCCAAAGCCTATCATCCCCACTATCGGAGCGCCATAACTGCCACTCACCATGTCTATCAGAAGCGTACCCAAAAGCGGCCCAATACAAGAAAAGCTCACCAGCACGAGCGTCAGCGCCATGAAGAAAATTCCCAGCAGGCTCCGGGTGTTAGAGAGGCGGCTCGTCGCCGTCGTCCAAGAAGCCGGCAAAGTAATCTCAAAAAGCCCCAAAAACGACAGCCCAAAAGCCACCAGTATCAGGAAAAAGATTAAGTTCAGCCAAGGATTGGTAGAAATAGCGTAGGCGGCATTCGCACCAAAGAAAATCGTAATAATCGCCCCCAAAATCAGAAAGATAAGCAGGATACTAACCGCATACCAGATAGCCCCTGCAAGCCCACTCCCCCGCCCCTCTTGGGCCTTTGTAAAGTAGCTCACAGTGAGGGGCACCATCGGGAAGGTACAGGGCGTAAATACCGCCGCCAGCCCAAAGAGAAACGCCTTCAGGAGGAGCCACCATAGCGACCCAGCTGCTGCGTGCGCATCGTCTTCTGGGGAGGACGGAGGAGCCGGGGCAGACACTTGCCCAGAAGCCCTAACCTCCCCCGTCGGACTCGGCGTAAGCACCGACTCCGCCCGCAAAGCCTTGTCCTTTCTCTCTTCGGAGGCCGAAAGCGGCACCGAGCCGGCTGAGTCGCTTTTTTTATCCACTACACGCACAGGAGCCGCGCCTTGTACCGAAAAGGCGTAATCCAACTCCACTTTGTCAAAGAAACACTGCTCCTCATCACAATACTGACAACGGAGCGTCCCCACCAGCCGCACGGGCGAATCCGTAATCACCAAGCGCTGAATAAACTTCACCTCATCGGCATAATAGTAGACCTTTGTATCAAAGACAGGGTCATAGGTCTGAATGAGTTTGCCGACTTCCAGGAGGGGCCCAGCGAGCCTGAGGCCCCGGGTGCTCTGTTGGTCCAGCGTGAAAGCCGTCGGGAGATTGGCCGGCTTCTCCGTCTCTCGAGTAGAGTAAACATGGTAGGAGGCCGGGATGGAGGCCCGAAAAGTGAGCGTTAGGGTATCA
>NZ_JANSJL010000095.1:72673-94574 GCF_047502745.1 Synechococcus sp. F70.1 | reverse complement strand
CTGGCCGCGGAATGAGTTGTGCCCAAAGATAGGAAAGGACAATGCGCAGGCTTTCCCACCACCCCACTTTGCGCAGGACTTCCCAAGCTTGAATGGGGTACTGAAAATATTGCTTGCGGTAGTAGATGCGGGTAAGCCGCCGGACAGTTACTTGTTCGGATCCCAAAACCTGGTTCCACAACTCCAGCACCGCTGGGATCTTGGTAAAAAACCGGTGCGGGCCGTAGTCGAGAATGAACCCCTGGTAGCGAATGCTTTTGGCCAAGCCCCCGACTCCCTCTTCTCGTTCCACTACCACCACGGGGAAGCCTAGCTAGGTCAAGCGGTAGGCAGCCGCCATGCCCGCCGGCCCTGCCCCCAGGATATAGATGGGATCCCGCATCTGGCCTTGCTCTTGCCTTCAAGCCTTGCCGACATTGTAGTACCTGCAAAACCCTGGGAAAATGGGCAGAGGAGGCTGCGGCTGGAGGCTGGCCTGTGCTGTTGACCAAGGGCTTTGAGGTAGAAATGTACACCGGCACCGCCGCCGGGGAAGTGGTGGGGCTGTCGGATCGCATCTGCCGAGCTCTGCCGGGGTTTATGCGAGAACCGGATCGGCGCAACGTAGAGTACATCACCCCACCCCTTCGCCGCTACGAAGATCTGCTCTGTGCCCTCCTTCGGCCCCGCCTGCAACTGCGGCAGTTTTTGCGCCGCCTGGGCCCTTACACCCTCTTGCCGGGGAGCACCCTGGCTTTGGGCGGCAGCGACCACTTTGAGCGCTCGGATCCGGGCAACCCCTACCACGACTACATCGAGCGCACCTATGGCACGCGGGTGGTAACTGCCAGCATCCACATCAATGTTGGCCTGCCGGATAGCGAGGCTATTTTCCTCGCCTGTCGTCTGCTGCGGGCGGAAGCCCCTCTTTACTTGGCCCTAAGCGCTTCTTCCCCTTTCCTGGACGGCCAGGTAACGGGCTATCATTCCAGCCGTTGGCAGGTGTTTCCCAAAACGCCAGCTCAGGTGCCCTTCTTCCGGGATCACGCCCATTACATCGCCTGGATGCAGGAGCAACTGGCCCTGGGCACAATGCAGAATGTGCGCCACCTCTGGGCTTCTGTGCGGCCTAATGGTCCGGAGCGGCCCTACCATCTCAACCGGGTGGAGCTGCGCATCTGCGACCTGGTGGCGGATCCAGTGATGGTCCTGGCCATTGCTGCCTTGGTGGAGGCCCGCCTCTGGCAATTGCTATCCCAACCGGAGGTTCTGGATCCTTTGCAGGGGCCCTTTACCCCAGCGGAGCTGGAGAGCCTTTGCGAGGCTAACGAGCAAGCTGCCGCCCGCGAGTCCCTGCAAGCTCGGCTGATCGATTGGCGCACCGGCCGCGAACGCTCAGCCCAGGAGTGGATTGAAGAGCTGCTGACCGAAGCCTGGCGCATTGGCCAACCCCAGGGCCTGGGCTGCTTCTTGGCTCCCCTGCAAACTCTGCTCCAACGGGGCAACGAGGCCCAGCGCTGGCTGCAGCAGGTTAGCCAGGGATCCACCCCTGCCCAGGTGTACCAACAGGCCATCCAAGAGCTAGAGGACCAGGATCGAGAAAGACAAAAAACCCTCTGCCAGCTTGTTGGTTAGGTTCTTGCCAACGGCAGCCGTCCCTCGTTTCAGTTTTCTTGGGCGGCATTTCATCCAAAGGTTGTGCCATTCCATCCCCAGAGGTAGCCCTTGGCCTCGGTGAACTCGATGAAAATCCTCTTCTTCGGGATCCCCAAAGCTGCCTCGATGGCGCTGCAAAAAAACTCACTCATGGCCCGGGTTTGCTCGGCGGAAAATTGACCCACGCTCTTGATTTCCACGTAGCAGCAGGGATCCGCACTGCCGCCAAAGGTCATTGGGATCCCTCCTTCAAAGGCGGTCATCACGTAGGCTTCCGGCTTGCTCACCTGTTTGGCCAGAGCGGCAGAGAGCGACTTGAGCAGCTCCTCCACAGCGGCAGGTTCAGGCTGCAGCGGCGTTTGCAACTTAATTAAGGGCATAGGTGCTTCTTTTGGCCGACGAGTAGATCTTGCCATTGCCGGGGATCCAGCTGTGGTAGGTTAGCTGCAGAGTTCCGCCAATCCCCATGGAGCAGAGGAAGCCGGTCAGTTCTGAGCCTCAAGCCGGGGCAGGTCCCCGGGAGGTGCGAACCGAGGCTGCTCCTGCCCCTGTAGGTCCTTACAGCCAGGGCGTTGTCGCTTCCGGGCCTTTCCTGTTTACTGCTGGCCAGTTGGGCTTGGATCCCAAAACCGGCAGGTTGGTGGGAGAAGATGTTGCCTCGCAAACTCGGCAGGCGCTGCTAAACCTAAAGGCGGTGCTGGAAGCGGGGGGAACGTGCCTAGCCAATGTGGTAAAAACCACGGTCTTTTTGGCGGATATGAAAGACTTTGCCGCCATGAACGAGGTTTATCGAGAGTTCTTCGCCACCGAGCCCGCACCAGCCCGCTCCTGTATCCAGGTGGCCTGTCTGCCCCTCAATGCTTTGGTGGAAATCGAGGCGGTAGCCTGCTACCGAGATTGAAGCGTTCAGTTGCGGCTGGGGCGACAGTTTTCGTCGGCTGCAGATCCCGGCAAGTCAGGCACTGGATCGTAGCCCCCTGGGTGCCAAGGATGGCAGCGGCAGAGGCGGCGGATCCCTAGCCAACCCCCTCGGATGGCCCCATAGCGCCGCACCGCTTCCAGCATGTATTGGGAGCAAGTGGGGTAGTAGCGGCAGGCAGGCGGTAGCAGAGGGGAAATGGCCACCTGGTAGCCTCGGATCAGGGCGATGAGGCTGCGGGTCAAGAGATCCGATTGTTCCCGCATGGGCAAACCCTTACTTAACGGCGGCGTCAAACCTTAGCTTACAGGCTACCTAGGTTCTACAAAGCCACTAAGGAAGCCGATGCCGACCGCTGGAGCTCCGACAACAGCAGAGCTGGGTATTCTTTGTAAGGCCAGGCAAAAGCGTGGCGAAAAGCCGCCTCCTGGCAACGTTTAAGCTGATCGAAATCGATGATGTCGTGGGTCAGTAGGTTCTCGTACTCAAACGGCAGACGCACATTGTGCAAGCCGGCGTTGTCGGTGCAGATGGCGATATCCACCCCCGCCTCAAAGCAGCGGTCAAAGACTAGCTTAAGGGGCTCCAAGCTGGGCAGCGTACCCGTCTTCAGGTAAGTGGTAGGACAGACCTCTAGGCATTGGCCTCGCCGCGCCAGCTCTGGCAGCAGCTCTGGGTAGTGGAGAGGGATCTGAATGCCATGGCCAATCCGCAAGACATAGGGCAACAGCTCTGGATAACAGCCATCCAGCGTCTCATAGAGGTGGGCAGTAGTTTTGAGGCCACGGGCCAGGGCGTACTTGAAGAGCTCAATCCACTCGTCCATCCGCTCGCCGTAGGCCTTATCTCCTCCGGCCAGGTCGATGCCACTGACATACTCCGACTCAGCAGCCGCCTCGACCATGGCGCGGTTGATGTGGCTGGGCAGGCGGGAGTGCAAACACACGATCTGGGTGGTGATGATGGGATATTCTCGCTGCTGGCAGGCCTGCCCCACTATCTCGATGACCTGCCGCATCTGCTTGAGGCGATCGGCCTCGTCCAGCTTAGGATCCGTGCGTAGGTAGGGGGTGTAGCGAATTTCCAGATAGGCCAGGTCTTCAAAGACATAGGCCCCCCGGATCAGGCGATAGACGAAATAGGGTAAGCTCTCTAGAGTCTGCACCTGCTCCACCAGGGTGTGCAGCTCTAGGTACTCTTCCAGGGTGTTGCGGGGGCGGGTGTAGAACTCCTCAAACTCGGCGTAGTCGGGAAAGCGTTCTGCTAGGGGAGATCCGTGGCGATGCAGGTAGCGCCACAAAATCCTAGGAACAACCGAACCGCCTAGGTGGCGGTGCAACTCCGCATGCAGTGCCATACCTTGAAGCTTCGCCTGGAGCCACCCCTGGAGCAGACTTGGCTTGGTTGTTAAGTACTGTTTCTGCCTATTGTTATCCAGCAGCAGTGGCCTTGTCCAGGCCCAATTGTGCAGGGTTGGCTAACCAGGGATCAGGCAGTGAGGCTTGGGAGGGGCACCGGTTGGAGCATCCCCGGCGACGAAGAGGGAAGGAGCCTTGAGTAAGATAGTCCTGGAGGTTTACTGACTGAGCAGAGATACTTATGAAGGGCTGTTGGCTGTAGCCGACAGCAATCTTCCTGGAAGGGTGTGGCACGAACTTAGCGTAACGAGGTTATCTTCATGGCGCTGCCCAGCTTGCACGAGTTTCCCTGGCTGACCACGGTCATTGTCTATCCGGTGGTGGCTGCCCTCTTCATTCCGGTGATCCCGGCGCCGGCGGGGGATCCCACCACCCGGGCCTATGCCCAAAAGTTGGCGGAGCGGATCCGCTGGTTTGCCCTGTTTGTTGCGGTTACTGACCTGCTCATCCTGCTGGCTGGATTCTATGTGGGCTACGACCCCAGTCAGACGGGCTTACAACTGCTGGAGCGCTACACCTGGGTGCCCCAGGTGGGCTTGAGTTGGTCAGTTGGGGCTGATGGCCTTTCCATGCCGCTGATCCTGCTTACGGCCTTTGTAACCACCCTCGCCATCTTGGCCGCTTGGCCGGTTACCCTTAAGCCGCGCTTGTTTTACTTTCTCATGTTGGCTATGTACGGCGGCCAGATTGGGGTGTTCGCCGTGCAGGACATGCTGCTGTTTTTCCTGATGTGGGAGCTGGAGCTGATCCCGGTGTATTTGCTCCTCTCCATCTGGGGGGGACCTAACCGCCTCTATGCGGCTACCAAGTTCATTCTCTACACCGCCCTCAGCTCCTTGTTTATCCTGGTGGCGGGCTTGGCTATGGCCTTCTACGGGGATCCCGTCAGCTTTGACATGACGGATTTGGCTAGCAAAAGCTATCCACTGAACTTCCAGTTGCTGCTCTACGGAGCTTTCCTCATTGCCTATGGGGTGAAGTTGCCCATTTTCCCCTTGCACACCTGGCTGCCCGATGCCCACGGCGAAGCCACGGCACCCGTTCACATGTTGCTGGCCGGGATCCTGCTCAAGATGGGGGGCTATGCCCTGATGCGCATGAACGCGGGCATGCTGCCGGATGCCCACCTTTACTTTGCACCCGTCTTGATCGTGCTGGGGGTGGTGAACATCATCTTTGCTGCCCTCACTTCCTTTGCCCAGCGCAACTTGAAGCGGAAGATCGCTTACTCCTCCATCAGCCACATGGGCTTCGTCCTCATCGGCATCGGATCCCTAACGGAGATCGGCATGAGTGGCGCCATGCTGCAGATGATCTCCCACGGGCTCATTGGGGCCAGCCTCTTCTTCTTGGTGGGGGCCACCTACGACCGCACTCATACCCTGGAGCTGGAGGAAATGGGCGGCGTCGGCCTAAAGATGCCCAAGATTTTCTCGATGTTCACCGCCTGCTCGTTGGCCTCTCTGGCGCTGCCTGGCATGAGCGGCTTTGTGGCTGAGCTGATGGTCTTTGTCGGCATGGCTACCAGCGATGCCTATTCCCTTCCCTTCCGGCTGGTGGTAGTTTTCCTAGCCGCCGTTGGAGTGATCCTGACTCCCATCTACCTGCTGTCGATGCTGCGCCAGATCTTCTTTGGCCCGGAAAACCAAGAGCTCACCGAACACGAAGAATTGGTGGATGCCGAGCCGCGGGAGGTGTTCATCATCGCCTGTCTGCTCATCCCTGTCATCGGCATTGGGCTTTACCCCAAGCTGGTAACTAGCCTCTACGACCAGTCCACGAATGCCTTGGTGGCCCTGCTGCGGCAGGAACTGCCCCAGGCCAGTGGGACAGTTGCCCAAGCTCCTGCTCTCTCCAACAGCCGTTGAAGGAGGTAGCTGCCTTTTGCCGGCTTAAACCCGCAGCCAGCCAAACAATGTCTCGATGCTCAGTTGGATCCCTTGGGCAAAGGCGGGAACGGGGATAACCTCTTGGGGATCCTCATGCACTGTCGGCTGTTGCCCGGCAGGGTAGACAAAAACAACCCTTTCTTCGGGAGCTACGATCCACCCCATTTGGCAGCCGTGGGCCAAGCCGATCAAGATTTTTTTGACCAGCTTCACTTGGTTTTGATCGGGAGAGAGGATCTCGATCACCCAATCTGGGCAGAAAGGTATGAGGTTTTGAATGGTGCCGTCTTCATCCACAGGAATCCGCTCCCAGACGATCACAGAAATGTCGGGCACAATTGCATATCCGGCGAAGGTGCAGCGTAGCTCTGGAAAGGCCATCCCTAGTTGAGGAGGCTCCAACAGCTCGTTGATGAAGCTGCCCAGTTTTAGTTGGAGACGGCTATGTTTTGCTTGTGGTATCGGTTTTTGGGTAATTTCTCCTTCCATGAACTCGCTAGGAGGCTCAGTTTCCGGCTGCTGTAGAAACTCCTCCAGAGTTAAAGACTTGGCAGGTAGACTGACCATGCTTTTTTCCTCGCAAGTTGCCTTTGGAATCTGACAGTCAGAGCTACAGATCTAAGTCTGGGTAGTGCTGCTGCTGGCGGTCATAGGGGCTTTTGCCAGCAAACAGCCCCATCAAGGGCCCCAAGATGAGGCCAAACACAAAACCTCCGGCATGGGCCCAGTAGGCGATCCCTCCCCCCTCCATGCCAATATTGATAGGAGTCTGCAGGCTAGCAATGCCATAAAATGCCTGTTGCACAAACCAAAAGCCCAAAAACACCCAGGCAGGAACATAGACGGTTGTGGTAAAAAGGCCCAGGGGCACCAAAGTCAGGATCTCAGCCTGGGGAAACCGCAGGATGTAGGCTCCCAACACCCCCGCAATAGCCCCACTTGCCCCCAGCGAAGGGATGGCGGACTCCATATCGAAAAACCACTGAGTTAGGGCGGCCAAGGCTCCACAAGTTAGGTAAAAAATGAGGTAGCGCACATGGCCCAGGCGATCCTCGACGTTGTTGCCGAAGACCCACAAAAAGAGCATGTTGCCGCCAAGATGCAAAAAGCCCCCATGCAAAAATTGTGAGGTGAATAGAGTTACCCATTCGGGGCGCAGCGAAGAGGTGATCTCGCCTCGGAAGCTGGCCGTTAGTTCCGCTGGCACCACTGCCCACTCTCGGAAAAAAGCCACCAGTTCTTGCGGGGATAGGGTAAGCTCATACACAAAAACCAGGATGTTGATGAGGACCAGGGCATAGGTAACATAGGCCGGGCGGGTAGTGGGGTTGCGATCTTGGAGGGGTACCACGGTTAGAATCCGGTTGACATCACCCTCTAGCCTAGCTCGATAGGTCTTTCCCGACCCAGCTTGAGGCTACACTAGGGTAGCTTGCTGGTAGGATCCCTAGACTGCAGGGGTGTGCTTGCTGTCCCTCACAGCTGACAGTGGATTTGAGGAGAGGATTGATGTCTGAGGTTGAGAGCCGAACTGCCCCGCTTAAGTTTTTGGTGGTCGAGGATCATCCCGAGGTCGCCCAAAACAATTGCGAGTGGCTACAGCGGATTGCAGCCGATGCCCAGTGCATTGCTGTTTCCAATCCGATGGACGCCATCCGGCGGTTGCAGCGGGAGCAGCCAGACCTGGTGGTGGTCGACTTGCTCTACGGTCAAACCAGCGGCGAGCAGTCTGCCGAGCCGGGCCTAGAGTTGTTGCGCCATATTTTCGAGAACTACCCCACCCTGAACGTGATGGTTTATTCCAGCGAGCCCCTGCTGCTAACTCCCCTGGTGGGCCTAATCAGCAAGCACCAGGGCGGATTTGCCGCCGTCAACAAAATGGAGCGGCGCAGCGTCTTCCTGGAAGGGGCCAAAAGTGCTCTCAACGGGGAATTGCGCATGCCGCGAGAGTTGCGCGGCCTAACGAAGTTGACGGAGCGGGAAATTGAAGTCTTAAACTTACTCTGCAAGGAGGCCCTTACTGACCAGGCCATTGCTGACCGCATCCACACGAGCAAAAAGACCGTACAAAACTGTATTCAAAGACTCAAAGAAAAGCTTGATATCTTTGGGTCGGAAGACGAGATCAATGCTCGCGTTGCCATGTGCATGGCAGCAGTTCAGAGAAAGCTCATCCAGTGGTAGTTGTTTAGCCTCGAGTGAGGGTAGACAAAGAAGGCAGAATGTCTTCTCGAAAGGGAACCTCGTTCTGATTGACTCTCTCCAGCTCGGCCAACACGAGGGGATTGACGCGGTTTAAATAGGGCACCAAAACCTGCCCTAGCCGTGGACGATAGAAGCGGTGGTAGCTATACACTGGTGTAGCTGGGAATCCCCGTCGGATCTTATGGGATCCCCCGGCTCCGGGATCGAAGTTGCGGATTCCCTCCCGGATGGCCAGGGCAATGGGCTCGTAGTAGCACACGTTAAAGTGCAAGAACTTCACCTCTTCCCGGCAGCCCCAGTAGCGCCCAAAGAGGCGATCCCCTTTGCGGACACAAAAAGACATTCCTATCACTTCTGAATCTCGCTCTCCGGCTACTAGCACCAGTCGCTGCCGGTAGTTGGGATAGAGGGATTCAAAAAAGCGGCGGTTAAGGTATTTGCTCCAGTTCCAAAACTGAGCGCAGGTGTTGCTGTAGAAGTCGTACATGAGAGAAAGTAGACGCGGCGTGATTTCCTCACCGGTGTAGACCTTGAGTTCTATGCCGCTTTTTTCCATGGCGGCCCGCTCTCGCTTGATATTGCGCCGCTGGTTGGCGTTGAACTGGCTCAAAAAGTCTTCGTAAGAGCGGTAGCCAGGATTGTGCCACTGGTAGTTGTGGGTAATTCGGGGGGTGAATCCGTCGGCTTCTAGCTGGGATCGCCACTCCAAATCCACATAGAGCAGGCTGAACACGGAAATATCGTTCTCTTGGCAGAAGCGATCGATGGCGGCCAACATCAAGGGCCACACCTCTGCCTCTGAGTAGTCGGGGTGGACAAGAGGGCGATAGCCGGTGGCCGGCGTAAAGGGAGCCATGCCAATCAGCTTAGGGTAGTAGCGTTCCCCCAGTCGGGCGGCCACAGCAGCCCACTCCTGGTCGAAGACAAATTCTCCCTGGCTGTGGCTTTTCAAATACAAGGGAGTCGCCGCAATCAGCTGCCCCCCCGCCTCCACAAGCAGGTGACAAGGCAGCCAACCCGTGTTGCGGCTGGCACAGCCGGAAGCCTCTAAGCTGTATAGCCACTCGTATTCCAAAAAGGGAGAGGTGCGCTCCGTTTGCAGAGCGTGCCAACTAGAGGCAGGGATCTGGCGGATATCGTGACACCAGCGCACTTGCAAGCCCGTTGACATTGACCTGCTCTGCTTTTTGGGCAACTTCAAGAACTCTTGGAAAAGAGATCCTTGAGGGCAGTGCGGGCAGCCAAGTGCTTGCAGGCGGACTCGAGGATCTCGGCTTCCCGCCGCAGCCGAGCTTCAGTGCTGACCATTTCCAATAGCGCCTGCTGATCGCGAGGGGCTCCATGGAAGTGGCTAGCAACCCAGTAGGATAGCTCTACAGGGTCAGTGGGCAACGAGTCTGGCAGTGCCGCCTCCCGTTCCATCAGCTTGCTGGAGAGGCGCACCACCTCCTGGAGCAGAGTAGAAACCTGAGCGACCAAGTCTTGAAGATCGCCCTGGGGGGGCTCGTCCTCAATCCACTCCACCAGCCCAATCCGGAAAGGCTTTTCCCGCACGTAGTCCAGCACGCGGAAGCGCTGCCGTCCCACGGTCATAATATCCATGCGGTCGTCCGGCAGCCTTTGCACCTGCACCACCTCTGCACAGCAGCCCACTTGGACAGGGGATCCCTTTTGGGGATCGAACATCAGCACCCCAAAGCGCCGATCCGTCTCCAGGATGGTGTTGAGCATCATGCGATAGCGGTACTCAAAAATGTGCAGCGGCAGGGGACGGCCTGGAAACAACACCACCTCTGGCAAGGGAAATAGGGGCAGCTCGCAAACATCCACAGAAGAGGAAGGCATAAGGCTTTTGTATTTTGCGCTCCTGAGTCTAGTTTAGCGATCCCGAAAAAGCCCTAGGCAAAGCGGTGGTGCCAGAGGGTGATGGCAAGGGCTAGGGCATCGGCAGCGTCGTCGGGACGGGGTAAGCAGGGCAGGTTGAGCTCGCGGGCCACGGCAGCCTGTACGGCCTGTTTGTCGGCGCGGCCATAGCCTGTTAGGCTTTGCTTCACCTGGGCGGGGGTAAACTCCACCGGCACTAGCTGATGCTGGGCCAAGACGAGCAAAATCACCCCCCGCGCCTGGGCAATGGGGATGGTGTTGCTCATCTTGTAGAAAAAGAGCTTTTCCAGGGCCACCTGCTGAGGCTGCAGCTGCCGCAGGAGCTCCCTCAAATCCTCGTAGAGAATCTGCAGCCGTTCGTGGATGGGCTGCTCCCCGGGCGTGCTGATGATGCCGTAGTCCAGAGACTGGAGACCATCGGCTCTGGCCAGAATGCAGCCAAAGCCCACCGTCCCCAAGCCGGGGTCGAGGCCGAGGATGCGCTGCTCGGGGAGGTTGTCAGGCCAGGGAGTCTTTTGCGGGGGAAGAAGTTGCGGCGGCATGGTTGCTGCGCAAGTAGATTAGCCCCGAAATCAGGGTAAGGGCCACCGCCACCCAAAAACAGGGGATCCCACCCGGCCAATTGAGGATTAGCAGGGCGATGGCTAGGATTTGGACTGCCGTCTTGGCTTTGCCCCAGAAATTGGCGCTGTGAACCTGACTTTGGTTGGCCCGCCAGCCAGCGATGGCTAGCTCTCGCCCCACCAACAGGAAAGCCCCCCAGGCCGGGATCCGCCCCAGCTCCACTAGGCCCAGCAGCGGCGCCAGCACCAGCAGCTTATCCACCAAGGGATCCAAGACCTTGCCAAGGTCGGTGACCAGCCCATAGCGGCGGGCCAGGTGGCCATCCAGCCAATCGGTTGCCGCTGCCCCTAGAAACGCCCAGAGGGCCAGTCTTTCCCCCTCTGGGGATCTCAGGCTCAGTCCCCCCAGGATGAAGGGGATCCCTACTAGGCGCAGCAGGGTAAAAGCCGTGGGCAGGTTTAGCCACGCCGGTTTGCCAAGGGGAGCTGGGGGGGTCTGGCTCATGGTTTTCCTCTTTAGCTAGCGATAGCGGCCCAAGCGCTCAGTGAGCAGGCGGTAGAACCCTTCTGCATCCACCCCAAAGGCCACCTGCACGTTGGCCGGGCGGCCGCTGAGGCCCCAGCGATCCACCACCGTCCGGCCCAGGTTGAGCGGGCTGACTGTATCCACCTCTACATAGCAGGGTTTGAGCTCAAACAACTGCGGCTGCAGGAGGTAAGCAATGACACAGGGATCGTGCAAGGGCCCTCCCGGTAGGCCGTAGCGCCGGACATCAAACTTGCCGTAGAAGGTAAGCATGTCGGCCACCGTTTGCCCAACGCGAGTGCCCAGAGCGCGGATGCGCTCGATCCGCTCTGGGGTGCTGAGGACTTGTCCGGTAACATTTAGGCCGAGCATGACGACTTCGGGGATCCCGGCACTGAGGACAATCTGGGCGGCGTGGGGATCAGTGAGGATGTTGAACTCGGCAGCCGGCGTGACATTGCCCTCAAAAGCGGATCCTCCCATAAACACCAGCCGCCCGATGCGCTCCACAATCTGGGGCTGCTGCACTAGGGCCACCGCCAGGTTGGTCATCGGGCCCAACAACGCCAAGGTTACGGGCTGCTGCGCCCCCCTAAGGGTCTCAATGAGAAACTGCACCGCGTGCTGGGATCCCAGCGGCATCTGCGGCTCCGGCAAATTGGCCCCGTCGATCCCGCTTTTGCCGTGCACCTCCTCCGCGGTTTCCAAGGGGCGCAACAGCGGGCGGGGACAGCCGGCATAAACTCCCACCTGCGGGCGGCCGGCCAACTCGCAGATCTGCCGGGCGTTGCGGCTAGTCTTCTCCAAAGAGACGTTGCCGGCTACCGTGGTAATGCCCAGCACCTCTAGCTCAGGCGAGGCCAGCGCCAGCAGCAGGGCTACAGCGTCGTCTTGGCCAGGGTCACAGTCGATAATCAAAGGCAGCATGGGGCACCCCCAGTGTAGGCTTCTTGAGCGCGAGGCAGATTCCAGGCCGTTTAGGAAGATTTAAGATTAGAGACAGTTCTTATCGTTATATCCTGTTGGAGACCAGCGCCTATCCGCTGCACGTTTGCTTTTTGCTCGCCTGGGAGCCGGCTGGAGGAAAGCAGCTGGCGCTAGAGGTTTTGCTGCCGCCAGACCGTTTTGTAACTGAGGTTTTCCAGGATCCCCAGACTCTCCTGGAAGCCCTGCAACAGGAAGAAAGCCATCCAGACTGCCTGGTGCTCTTGGTAGCCTTGGAGCGGCTACCCACGCTGGAGGCGCTAGGCCAACAGCTCTGCAAGCAGGGGCTGCTGTTGCCAGCCGTGGTGGCTATGGTTGCAGAGGCGGCAGAGCTCCAACCAGAAAAGGCTGCCAGCCTCTCCGCCGCGCCTCCCCTTTCTCCAGAGGCCAGAGCTTTGCTGAAGCGAGAGCAATTTTTCTACCACAACGCTACCCTGGTTCGCCTTGTCTCGCCCCAAGAGCTGCTTTGCCCCCCGACCCCGACTTCCCCTTCCACCTTGGAGCTGCTCGTCAGTCGGGCCATTGCCTTCTTTCTCCAGGTTTCTCCCATCTGCAGCTTGCCCCCAGCCCTCCCCCACCCCGAGGACAGTTACCGGCAACAGCAGCGGCTGGCAGAAAAGCTGCGGGAGCGGCTGGGCTATGCCGGGGTGTACTACCATCGGGATCCAGCCCTGTTTTATCGCCACCTGCCCCCCGAGGAGCAACAGGCCCTCATGCGGCGGCTGCGCAATCTTTACCAGGCCATTGTCTTGGACTATTTCCAATCTCCTGAGACGGTCAATGCCCGCATTGACGAGCTGGTGGCGCTTGCCTTTTTTGCCGACATCAGTGCTGCCCAACTCTTGGAGCTGCACATGAACCTGATGGAGGATTTTGCCAAACAACTGAAGCTGGAGGGTCGCAGCGAAGAGATCCTGCTGGATTACCGCCTCACCCTCATCGACGTGATGGCTCACCTCAGTGAAATGTACCGCCGCTCCCTTCCCCAACCTGCTCCAAGAGATCCCTAGCCATGTCCAGTCGCAAAGCCTATGTCCTCAAGCTCTATGTGGCGGGCAATACGCCCAGTTCTCTGCGCGCCCTCAACACCTTGCAAGAGATCCTGGAAAAGGAGTTCGGCGGCGTCTACAGCCTGAAGGTCATCGATGTCTTGAAGAGCCCGCAACTGGCAGAGGAGGATAAGATCTTGGCGACACCAACCCTGACCAAAGTTTTGCCGCCGCCGGTACGGAAGATCATTGGCGACTTGTCCAACCGCGAGAAGGTGCTCATCGGCCTAGATCTACTCTGCAAAGAAGCGGACGAAGAGGATTAAGAGGAGAGAGCAGGATGAGCCAGCCATTGGAACCTTCTGGGCCGGAAAACCTGCAGGAGAATGCTGCCGAGGAGATCCTTAGCCGCCGCAACGGCAGCCCAGAGCTGCGCGGGATTCCCAAGAAGCAAACGGGCATCGAAGGTTTTGAAGACATCAGCCACGGCGGCCTGCCCCTGGGGCGCGCCACCCTGGTCAGCGGCACCTCGGGTACGGGCAAGACCCTGTTTGCCTTGCAATTTATCTACAACGGCATCGTCAAGTACCAAGAGCCGGGAATCTTCGTTACCTTTGAGGAAACCCCTGCCGACATTATCCGCAACGCCTCCAGCTTTGGCTGGGATCTGCAGGCCCTCATCGACAAAGGTCAGCTCTTTATCTTGGATGCTTCTCCAGACCCGGAGGGCTACGAGGTCAGCGGCAACTTCGATTTGTCTGGCCTCATCGAACGCATCCAGTACGCCATTCGCAAATACAAGGCCAAGCGGGTTGCCATCGACTCGGTGACCGCCATCTTTCAGCAGTACGACCCTGCCGGCGTGGTGCGGCGGGAGCTCTTCCGCTTGACGGCCCGCCTCAAGCAGGCCAACGTCACCACCGTCATGACCACGGAGCGCACGGACGAGTACGGCCCGATTGCTCGCTACGGGGTGGAGGAATTTGTCTCCGACAACGTGGTAATCCTGCGCAACATCCTGGAAGGAGAGAAACGGCGGCGCACCATCGAGATCTTGAAGCTGCGCGGCACCACCCACATGAAGGGCGAATATCCCTTTACCATCACCCACGAGGGGATCAGCATCTTCCCCTTGGGGGCGATGCAACTGACTCAGCGCTCCTCCAATGTGCGCATCTCTTCTGGAATTGAGAAGCTGGACGAAATGTGTGGCGGTGGCTTCTTCAAGGACTCAATTATCCTGGCCACCGGCGCCACGGGAACTGGCAAGACTTCGCTAGTGAGCAAGTTCCTCGAGCGGGGCTGCCTGAATGGGGAGCGCTGCCTTCTCTTTGCCTATGAAGAGTCGCGGGCGCAGCTTGCCCGCAATGCCTCTTCCTGGGGCATCGACCTAGAGGGGTTTGAACGGCAGGGCCTCCTCAAGATCATCTGCGCCTACCCCGAGTCTGCTGGTCTGGAAGACCATCTGCAGCGGATCAAAGCGGAGATGATGGCCTTCAAACCTTCCCGCATGGCCATTGACTCCCTCTCGGCGCTGGCGCGGGGCGTAAGCCAAGATGCTTTTCGGCAGTTTGTTATTGGTGTAACTAGCCTAGCCAAGCAGGAGGAGATCACTGGCTTTTTCACCAACACTACTGACCAATTCATGGGATCCCACTCCATCACTGAGTCCCACATCTCCACCATTACCGACACAATTATTCTGCTGCAGTACGTGGAGATTCGGGGCGAGATGGCGCGGGCCCTCAACGTCTTTAAGATGCGGGGATCTTGGCACGACAAGGGCATCCGCGAGTACGTCATCTCCAACTCGGGCATTGAAATTCGCGATTCCTTCCGCGGCTACGAGCGGATTATCAGCGGATCCCCGACCCGAATCAGTGTGGACGAGAGAAGTGAGCTTTCCCGAATTGTGCAAAACCTAGATTAGGTGAAAGGTTCACCAAACGCTGCTCATTCAACCGTAACCGACTTGGCCAAGTTACGCGGCTGATCCACGTCGGCTCCCCGGCGGAGGGCCATGGCATAGGCAAACAACTGCAAGGGGATGACGTTCAAAACCGCTGACAGCAGAGGAGTGGTGCTGGGCACCTCGATGACGTGGTCGGCTTTCTCCCGCACCTGGGTATCTTCCGGGTTAATTAGAGCAATGACCCGCCCGCCCCGCGCCCGCACCTGCTCGATGTTGGAGAGCATTTTTTCGTAGACAGGATCGCGGGTGGCAATGCACACCACTGGCATGCGCTCGTCGATGAGAGCAATGGGGCCGTGCTTCATCTCCCCTGCTGGGTAGCCCTCGGCATGGATGTAGCTCACTTCTTTCATCTTCAGCGCCCCCTCTAGAGCAATGGGGGCATTGACCCAGCGGCCCAGGTAGAGCATGTCGGTGACATGGTGGTACTGTTCCGCCAGGTGGTCGTAGAGGGCGGCGTCTTTTAACAAGAGGCTGATCTTGGCTGGCAGCTCGATCAAAGCTTGCAGGTGGGGTTGGATCTGGGCTGGGCTGAGGATCCCTTTGGCCTGGGCCAGTTGCAGGGCCAGCAGGTACCCTGCCACCAACATGCCGGTAAAGACCTTGGTGGAAGCCACGGCGATCTCCGGCCCGGCGTGGATGTAGATAACCCCCGCATCCGCCAGGCGGGTGGCCTGGGATCCGATGGCGTTGACGATGGCTAGGGTGGGGATCCCTTGGCTACGGGCCTCGCTCATGGCTGCCAGCGTATCCACCGTCTCGCCGGACTGGGTAAGAGCCAAAAGCAGGCTGTGGGGACGCAGCACCGGCTGGCGGTAGCGAAACTCGGAAGCGTAGTCCACCTGCACCGGGGTGCGGGCCAGGCTCTCAATGAAGTACTTGAGCACCAGGCAGGCGTGCCAGGCAGTGCCGCAGGCCACAGCGTGGATCTGCTCCACCTGAGCCAGTTGCGCTTCTGTCAGGGCCAGCCCCTCCAAGTTCACCCGGCCTGCTTCCAGATCCACCCGCCCCCGCAGCGTCTCGGTGATGGTGCGCGGCTGCTCGTGGATCTCTTTTTGCATGAAGTGCTTGTAGCCGCCCTTGGCCGCCGAGACCGGATCCCAGGCCACTGTAAGGGGGGTTTTGCGCAGCTCCTCGCCGGTAATGCGCTGATAGCGCACGCTGGAGTCGGTGAGGATGGCCATCTCTCCATCTTCCAGAAACACCACCCTGCGGGTGTGGCGGATGATGGCAGGCAGATCTGAGGCCACAAAATTTTCCCCTTCCCCCTCCCCAATCACCACAGCCCCGGCATTGCCCAGGCGGGCGGCAATCAGCCGATCCGGCGCCTCCCGATCCAAAGCCACCACGGCATTTCCCCCCCGCAGCCGTCCCATCACTTTGCCAAAGGCCACCTCAAAGGATCCCAGCTCCTCGACGTAGAGACCGAGCAGTTGGGCAATGACTTCGGTATCGGTTTGGGAGCGAAAGGTAACCCCTCGCCGCAGCAGCTCTTCCTTTAGCTCCAGGTAGTTCTCCACAATGCCGTTTTGAATAACCACGACGCGCCCCTGGACGTCGCAGTGGGGGTGGGCATTTTCTTCGCTAATGCCGCCGTGAGTGGCCCAGCGGGTATGCCCAATCCCCACCTTGGCTGTGGGCATGTTTGTAGTGAGTTTCACCACCAGGTTGTGCAGCTTGCCGGTGGCCCGCACGATCCTCAAGCCTTCTTCTGGATCCACGGTGGCAATGCCTGCGGAGTCATAGCCGCGATACTCCAAGGTGCGTAGGCCCTCCACCAGAATGGGGGCAGCCCACTGAAAGCCCACATAGCCGACAATGCCACACATTCCTCACACCTCAACCCTGGTCGACGGCGCGGCGTCCTATACCCGCAAAGCCTACCCCAGCTTCGGGATCCCTTCAATGGCTTTTGCCGCTGCTAGGGGAGCGGATCTCGGCAGGGATCTTGGCTTCCTCTTGGGGAACCGGCTGCTGCCCCATAGGGGCGAGGGTAAAAGAAACGGGCGCGACTTGGACGGCAGCGGGCTGAATCCCGTTGTTGGAAGGGGCGCTGGAAACCAAGTTGCTCAGCCCCAACACCAGCTCTCGCAGGGCGCGGCGAAACTGGGGATCCCCGGTAAGCTCGTCGATGTCAGCCGTGATCTTTTGCACGTTCTGAAAGGAGATGCGGGCGGAGTCCAGGGTTTGGCGCAAGGTTGCTAAGGTGCCCGGGTCGCTTAGGGCAGCCGCAAGCTGCCGCAGATCCTCAGTGGCCTTGGCCGCGTTCTCCGCCGTTACTCGCGCCCCTACTAGGATCTGGCGCACCTCCTCCTGCAGTTGCGGATCGGTAAGCAGCGGGCGAACCGCGCTCGACATCGCCTCCAGATCGGCGCTCACCTGCTGGATATTCTCTAGGGCGGCCTGGAGCGAGGTGCGATTTTCTAGAAGCAGGGCCGTGAACTGGTCGGCAGCCTCCTGGAGACTTGCGGCAGTTTGGCTCACTGCTCTAGCCGCCTCGGTGAATTGCAACAAGTCCAGATCTTCCGTGCGCAGGGCTGCCACCCGATCTTCCAGGGTTTCCGAGAGGTTGGCCACGCTGTCGGCAACGCGGGTGATCCCTTCTAGGGTGGCGTTAAGGGTGCTAAAAACCTCATCATCGTTAACCCGTGCAAGCAACCGCTCCAGGGGAATCAGCAACTGGCCAAAATCCACCCCCGGTGTGCCCTCCACCACATCGCCATCGCAGATGATTTGGCTGCGGTCGCAATCGGCAGCTAGGGGGGATCCCACTGCCCCCTCGACACTCCCCCTAGGCAAGATGTCCACCACCGTCTCCCCCACCAACCCTGTTTGCTTGGTAATAAACAGAGCATCGCGAGGGATGATCAAGGGCTGGTCGATGGCCACCTGGACCTCCACCTGAGCTGCCTGAGGCACGATGCGCTCCACCCGGCCCACAGCTACCCCCCGCAGCCGCACGCTAGAGCCCTCCGCCAGGCCGGCCACGCCGGGATAGGTAACGGTAAACCGAAAGCCGCGGCTGCCAAAGCGCAGGTTGTAGATCCACAGAAACAGCCCGGCAAAGATCAGCGCCCCCGCCAAGATCAACAGGCCCACTGCCCCTTCTCGGATGGCTCGCGAACGCATCACACCTGCCCTGCCACTTGAATTGGCCCTTCTACACTACCGCTGAAGAATTGCCGCACAAAGGGGTTGTCGCTCGTCTCAATCTCTTGCACGGATCCCTCCCACTGCACCCGCCCCTGGGCCAAGAGCACAACGCGGTCGGTGGCGCGGTAGATGGTGCTGTGCTGGTGGGTTACGACGATGTAGCTCTCGCAAGCTTTTTTCACCTGTTGCAGATCCCGGATGAGGTCTTCGATTACGGTGGAAGCAATGGGATCCAGGCCCGCCGTGGGTTCGTCGTAAAGCAGCAGTTGCGGCTCGTCCTGGGGCAGAGAGGGATCCTCTATGATGGCGCGGGCAAAGCTAGCCCGTTTGCGCATCCCCCCAGAGAGCTCTTCCGGCAGGCTGTTCTCCTTACCCGCCAGCCCCACCGCCTCCAGCTTGGCCGCCACCAGTTCCCGAATGCGGGCTCGCGGCAGCCGCGAGTGCTCGTAGAGCAAAAAACCGACGTTTTCCTCCACCGTTAGGGAGTCGAATAGAGCCGCTTGCTGAAATACCATGCCCAGCCGCAAGGGGGGAGTGCGGTGGCCGGCCTGAATCTCTGGCAGGGGGATGCCGCACCAGAGCACTTCGCCAGCGTCGGGCTCCGTTAGGCCCGCGATGATGCGCAACAGGGTCGACTTGCCAGTGCCGGAAGGCCCCACCAGTCCTAGGGCATCGCCCCGGTACACTTTGAGGTCAATCCGATCCAGCACCACCGTAGCCCCAAAGCGCTTAGAGACCTGCCGCAGCTCTACCAGAGGGATCGGCTCGTCTACCTTGGCTGGAGAGTGTCCACCCTCTACCCCTGCTGGGGGCTTCTGGTGGTTGTCCTTGCTGGTGGCAATGGCTTGCTGGCAGCACTTTGTCCACCACTTCCGGCAAAACTGCGGAATCAGGGTACGTTCCTCCGGTGGCTTGCCTCCACTGCTAGTCTACAAGGCCCTTCCCCTGCCCGGACAACCTGCTGGCGATTTAGTCCAACTGTAGCTCGGCGGCAGACTCCACTTCGGCAAGAGCGGCTAAGCCGGCAGGGATCTCCTCTGTTAAACGGGGCAGAGCCGAATCTGGCTGGGCCACGGCTGGGGGAGAAGGACTGCGGCGCTGGGAGAAGCCCCAGACAAACACAGGGAACACAGCCACCACCATTCCCCAGTCCGGGATCTCGATCTGGGGGAAGAACACCTCCAGCAGCATGAGGCTTCCCACTAGGGCGATGATGGCAAAGGCAGCATCTTCCAGGCGGGAAAACTCATCCAGCCAGCGCAAGAACAAAGAGGCCATGTAGCGCATCAGGGTAATGCCGAGGATGCCGCCAAGGATGATCACCCACGCCTTGCGGGAGACGGCCACGGAAGCAGCAATGCTGTCGAAGGAAAACACAAGGTCGGTGAGCTCCACCATGACCAGCGTTTGCCAAAAATTGGCCTGGCGAGTGATGTCCTGCGCTGGGCCTTCCTCTTCCCCGCGAAAATGTTGCCAGGCCAGCCAGAGCAGGTAGCAGGCCCCCAAGAATCGCGCGGGCGGGTACTCGACCAACCACACCGCTGCAAACACGATGGCAATACGAAAGCCATAGGCGCTGACAATGCCCCAGCGCAAAGCCCGGTTCTGCTGCTGGGGGGTGGGCAAATGCTTGACCAAAGCAGCCAAGGCGACAGCGTTATCGGCAGAGAGGGCCGCCTCCAAAAACACCAGAGCCACCACCAAAAAGAGATCCGCCCAACTAAAAGACTGAATTATCCCTTGAACAAGAGCCACAGCGGTGTCTATTGCCTTGATTGACATAGCAGCGAGCTTCCTGTGCTCCGGTCAAAGAGTCGTTCGTCCCGTGCAGCCAACCCCAGACGGCTATCCTACGTCCATAACCCCCCTTTCGGAAGATTTTTGTGGTCGTTGAGGAAGCGCCCCAAGAAGGGTAGCTGGAGAAAGGCTCGACCCCTCAGCTTCCTCCCAGCGGAGAACTTCAAAGCTCCAGCATAGCTATGGCCCGAGTATAGCTTGTCCAGCTCAGGATCGTTTTACATTTCTTAACCTTCCCTATCTCCAGGAGTTGCAGGCGAAGGCAATCGCGTCGCTAGCCGCTGTCCACAGCGCAGGATCTGGCCTGCCAAAATGGCCGCCCCAAAGCCGTTGTCGATGTTCACCACTCCCACTCCCGCCGCACAGGAGTTGAGCATGGTCAGTAGGGCAGCCAAGCCCTGGAAGCTGGCCCCGTAGCCAACGCTGGTGGGCACAGCGATTACCGGACAGTCTGCCAGGCCCGCCACCACGCTGGCCAAGGCTCCCTCCATGCCTGCCACTACAATGAGCACATCGGCTTCCAGAGCGGCGCGGTGGTGCAGCAGGCGGTGGATCCCGGCCACTCCCACATCCCAGAGGCGGTTGACCTGAAACCCGGAGAGCTCGGCGGTGAGAGCGGCCTCTTCAGCCACCGGCACGTCGGCAGTGCCAGCGGAGATCACGCTAATCTGGCCGGGATAGCTATGCACCTTTTGGGGAGGGATCCAGCACAAGCGCGCTACAGGAGAATACTGGGCCTGGGGCAAGCGGCAGCGAACTTGGGCATAGACCGAGGGATCGACGCGGGTGGCCAAAGCTAGGGATCCCTGGCGGTGCAGCCGCTCCAGAATCTGGGCAATCTGCTCGGGAGTTTTGCCCGGCCCCCACACGGCTTCGGGAAAGCCGGTGCGCAGAAGGCGATGGTGATCCACACGGGCGAAGTCTCCTACCGCCTCAAAAGGCAGGAAGCGACAGGCTTGCAGGGCCTGCTCGGGAGAGAGCTTCCCCTGAGCCACCGCCTGGAACAGTTCCTTCAAGGTTTGGTCAAGCGGCATAGAAGGGGGGTTGGGCAGCTCTACTACGCTAAGGAACCGCGCGGGAAAAACAACACCGGATGCCAACTTTGCCGTAGAATCTCGCCGGTGAGGCTACGGATTGACCACTCCCAAAAGGTCCCCACCCGTGGGGAGGCGGTGGCAATGGCGGTCATGTCCTCCTCAGCAGCGGTGGCTAGGATTTCCTGAAGCGGGGATCCCACCCGCACCAAGGCCCGCAACTGCACCGGTTTTACCTGCTCGACCAGCGGTTCGACTAACCGGGCCAAGTCGGCCTCGGCCCTGCGCTTGAGCTCTTCTGCCGGCGATCCCTGGTTGCGGCGGGCGCTGGGATCCACCACATAGAGCAGCGTAATGGCCTGACACTGGGAAGTTCCTGGCAGCAGTTGGCCAAGACGGCTGAGGAGCTGCCGGCGGGGCTCCTCAAAGTCAAAAGGCACTAGGAGGGAGCGAAATAGGTGGCGGCTGCGCAGGCGCAATTCTTCCAGAGTAAAGGCGGCGATGAGTTGCGGACGCATCACCATTACCGGGACGGTCAGCTTCGGCAGCAGCTCCAAGGTGGTGCTTCCAAACAGTTTTTCGGTGAGCAGATTGTGGATCCCCATGCCTGTGATTAGCAAGTCGGAGCTGCAGGTTTGGATCCCTCTTAAAATCAGATCCACCGCCTTGCCCGCCTGCACCAAGACTTCGACTTCCAGCCCTGCAGGAACGGCGCTCAACACCTCTTGTAAGCGAGCCTGTTGCGCCTGCACTTTGGGGGTGAGGTCTTCGGGAAGGCCAATGTCGTCGTCCTGCCGAGCAACGCTATGCACAAAAGCAACGCGCTCAATCCCATTCAGGTAAAGCTCTTCCAGGCATTTGCCAAAACGCTGCAGTCCATCGCGGCAATCGGTGGCGATCAACAGGCTTTTGAACATATGGCTTTAGGCAGAG
>NZ_JANSJL010000095.1:32860-72573 GCF_047502745.1 Synechococcus sp. F70.1 | reverse complement strand
ATCGCGGCAATCGGTGGCGATCAACAGGCTTTTGAACATATGGCTTTAGGCAGAGAGGGAGGTAGCCAGCAACAGCGACCTGCCTTAGGGGGGCAATCTCAGGCTAACACCTCGCACGCCTGGGGCTGTCCTTCTCTACCGCGGCTTTCGCTCACCGATAGGGATCCGCCAAGTTGCGAAACTGGGTGTACTGGCTTTCAAACAAAAGGCGCACCGTGCCCGTGGGGCCGTTGCGGTGTTTGGCAACAATTACCTCCGCAATTCCGCGATCGCTGGTGTTGGGATCGTAGTACTCGGGCCGGTAGATCATCATCACCACGTCGGCATCCTGCTCGATGCTGTTGTGCACCAGCAGGCCGTTGGCCACAAAGTTGTGGTGGCGGGGCATCTCGATGTCGTAAACCGGTTGCGGCTCCCCCGGCTCGCTAATGAAGACGACGGGATCCCAGATCAACCCCTCCTGCACCACCACCGCCACCTCCTCCTCCAGTTGCAGCTCGTCGAGGGTTTTCCAGCCGTCCCGAGTTAGGAAAGGGTGGTTGCCAGTGGCACGAATGGAAAAGTTGAGGCGAGTTTTTAGAAGACATGTGGGCTGCCGCCCACTGCAAAATACCCTCACTGGCTGTTGGGGCACCAGCCGCCCGCGCCCATTGAGGCTGAGCAGGCGCGGCAGTTCTGCTGAAGGCGGCAGGGCTGCCAGTTGCTCCAGCCGCCAGATCTTGCCGCGATCCACGTCCCTCACGCGGGTATCGCCGGCTAGACAACCCGACTCCCGCAAATCTGCCAGTTGCGGACGCTTGTCTGAGCGCGACTCCACTGCCCGGCTGAGCTGAGATAGCACCAGCACCGGCACCCTCAGCTCTTTGGCTAGCGCCTTGAGGCCGCGGGTAATGCGCGACAATTCCTGCACCCGGTTGTCGGACTCAGATCCCTGGATTAGCTGCAAGTAGTCGATCAACACCAACCCCAACGTCCCTCCTTGCTCCACCTGCAGACGCCGCGCCTTAGAGCGAATTTCTGTAACCGTGCAGTTGGGCGTGTCGTCGATAAACAAAGGCAGTTGCGACAAAAAGCCAATCGCCTGCCCCAGGCGTTGCCACTCATTCTCGCTGATGCGCCCGGATCGCAGACGGCTACTATCAATGCGCGCCTCGCTGGCCAAGAGCCGCTGCACCAGTTGCTCCCGCGACATCTCCAGGCTGAAGATGGCCACCGGTTGCTTGACGTAGGCAGCCACATTTTGGGCAATGTTAAGAGCCAGGCTGGTCTTTCCCATCGAGGGACGGCCGGCTAGGATGACCAAATCCGACCGCTGCAAGCCCTGGGTCAGGTTGTCGAGGTCAATGAATTTGGTCGGGATCCCAGGGATCTGAGCCCCGCTCTGGAACCTCTCCTCCAACTCTGAGAAGATGTTTACCAAAACTTCCGAGGCTGGAACAAGGCTGCGCTGCACCCGTTCCTGGGTGAGGCTGAACACCTCTTGCTCGGCTCGATCCAGGAGCTGAGGGAGAGGCTGGCTAGTGTCGTAGGCCAGACGCGCCAAGGTGTTGCTGACTTGAATCAGCCGGCGGCGCATGTATTTGTCCACCACCAGACGGGCATACTGGTCGATGTTGACACTGCTAACCGTCTGCTCCACTAGGCGGCGAATTGCCGCCGTTCCTCCCACCCGCTCCAAGAGCTGGTGATCTGCTAACCAGGCAGAAACAGTGGTCAGGTCAGTGGGCTGGCCCTGGCTGTACAACTGCAGAGCAGCTCGGTAGATCTCCTGGTGGGCGGAGAGGTAGAACATCTCAGGCCGCAAGAGCTCCGCCACCCGCGCCATCGCCTCAGGGTCAAGGAGGATGCCGCCCAAGATCTCCTCCTCAGCTTCGATGTTCTGAGGCGGAAGCCGATCCCCACCGGTCAGGTCGTAATCGCTAATCACCACCAGCCAGGGTAGAAAAACCAAGCTCTCCCCCGCTCTCCGACTGCTAGGCTGCACACCCTAGCGCAGCGGGCCAAGTGGGCATAGCCGTCTGAACCAGAACCTCTTTTCTACTCAGGCGTGACCTGAATGCGCAGCGTAGCAGTAACCTCGGGGTGTAACTTCACCTGCACCAGGTAAACCCCAGTTTTCTTGATCTCCTCATCGAGTAGGACATTGCGGCGGTCAATATCGAGGCCACTGGTAGCTAGCACCACCTCGGCAATATCGCTGGCAGTTACCTGTCCAAAGAGCAGGTCTTTTTCGCCCACCTTCTTGCGGATGACAAAACGGCCAATCGTCTCCAAAGCCTTTTTGTAGTTTTCCGCCTGTTGCTTCTCAGCCAGCTTGCGGGCTGCTTCCTGCTCCCGCCGCATCTGCTGCTCCTTGAGAAGTCCAGGCGTAAGCCGCACCGCCATCTGCCGCGGGAAAAGGTAGTTGCGGGCATAGCCCGGCCTGACACTCACCACCTCTCCCGGCTTGCCGAGCCCAGGAACCGCCTGGCGCAGCATCACCTGCACATCTTTTGCCATAGGAGGAAGGCACCCACTCTCTTGACAGTCCTCTATTCTAGGCATTCCCCCGACCAATGTCAGCCCAGCCCCAGCCTCCCCCTGGGGTCTCTACCCTGATTAAGCCCGACAGTCGCGACCTCGGCTGCTGGGCCTAGAAATAACCTAGAAATAACCTGAATTTAACCTCTTGTTAACCAAAAAAGGGTTGACCTTACGTTACATTTAACGGCTGAGTTGCAAAGGCTGCGGTCTCAACGAGATCGTGTGCTTTCTTCGGCCCAGTGGACTGAACTCTTGGAGTTAGGTTTCACAGTTGCAGCTTTTTGACCTGGGCTAGGACACGCTCTTCAGTGGAGAGATCTCTGTATGTTGATGTCGCATTCCTTGGGTCGTCGTTCTTTCCTTAAGTCCTTGTCGGCAGTTGCTGCTGGTTTTGCGGCAAGTCAGGCCGGCTGGCAGCGAGTGTTTGCCCAGCAGAAGACGATAACCATCAACGGCGCTGGAGCTACCTTCCCGGCCCCCCTCTACCAAACGTGGGCCCAAGAATTTGGCAAGAAAAACCCCAACATCCAAGTCAACTACCAATCGGTGGGGAGCGGCGCTGGCCGTCAGCAATTTGTGGCCCGCACTGTCGACTTCGGCGCCACTGATAGCGTGCCGCGTCCTGAGGAGATTAGCAAGATTGAGAGTGAAGCCAACCCTCCCAAGGGCATGGTGGCCGTGCCTATGGTGGGCGGGGCATTGGTGGCAGCCTATAACGTCCCCGGCGTAGGTCCTGAAATTCGCCTCTCTCGCCTGGCGCTGGCCAATATCTTCCTGGGCAAGATCAAGAAATGGAACGATCCGCTGCTGGCTGGCCTTAACCCAGGGGTGACTTTCCCAGATCTGCCGATTACTGTTGTGCACCGCTCTGATGGCAGTGGCACCACCGACATCTTTACCACCCACCTCAGCGCCATTAGCCCCGAATGGCGGCAAAAAGTGGGCCGTGGCTCTTCCGTGAACTGGCCAACTGGCGTGGGAGCTCGCGGTAACGAAGGCGTTTCTGAACAAATCAAGCAGATTTCTGGCTCAATCGGCTATGTGGAGTACGGCTTTGCTAAGCTCAACAAGCTAAATTTCGCTCGCCTGGAAAACCGGGCAGGCAAGTTCGTCGTCCCCAAAGTTGAGACGGAGCAGGCAGCGCTGGCGAGAATCAAGCTCGACGAGCGGCTGCTGGGGGTTGACCCAGATCCCGCAGGGGAAGACTCCTACCCCATTGTGGGCTACACGTGGATCTTGGCTTACCAAGTCTACCCCAAAGCTGAAACCTCCAAGGCTGTCAAAGAGTTTCTTCGCTACGGCCTCACCGAAGGGCAATCCTTTGCGGAGCCGCTGGGCTATGTGCCTTTGCCGGAGGAAACGCGAAAGAAATCTCTGGCTGCCCTGGAAAAAATCACTCCGTAGAGGTTTGTACCCCCTACCCAGCAGATGACCACTACCCCTACCCAGCAGATGACCACTACCTTTTCGGAGAGCAGTTCTCTATTTCGGCCCCGGCCCGTCTTCCAGCGCCGGCGCGACTGGCTATTTATTTGGGCAACGCGGATCGCCGTCTTTTTCTCGGCTTTCCTACTGTTGTGGATTGCCCTGGAGATTGGGATTCAGGCGCTACCTGCCATTCGGAAGTTCGGGCTGGGCTTTTTCTGGGGCACCACCTGGGATCCTGTTGTGAACGACTACGGTGCTTGGCCCCAGATCTACGGCACACTGGTAACTTCTCTGATTGCTCTGATCGTGGGCGTTCCCTTAAGCTTTGGCATCTCCATCTTTTTGAGCGAGGACTTTTTGCCCAAGCCTTTGCGCACAGCCTTGATCATCGTGGTGGAGCTGCTGGCAGCCATTCCCAGTGTGGTCTACGGCATTTGGGGGATGTTTATCTTCATCCCCTTCTTCCGCCCTGTACAGATGTTTTTGTTCCAGCACTTCAACTGGCTGCCCATTTTCAGCACACCACCAGTAGGGCCTGGGATGCTGACATCGGGGGTTGTCTTGGGGATCATGATCATCCCCATCATTACTGCCATCGCCAGGGAAGTGCTGGTGTCCGTTCCGCCAGAGTTGCGGGCGGCTGCCTATGCGATGGGAGCCACTCGCTGGGAAGCCATCTTTGGTGTCGTGCTGCCGGCAGCAATTGGCGGCCTCCTGGGAGCGGTGGTTTTGGGTTTGGGACGCGCCCTAGGGGAGACGATGGCAGTAGCGATGCTGATTGGGAATGCCCGCGGCGTTAGCATCTCGCTTCTGGCTCCTGCCAGCAGCATCCCAGCCCTATTGGCCAGCGAGTTTGCGGAAGCGGGCCCCGAGCAGGTTGCAGCACTTATGTATGTGGCCTTGATTCTGTTAGCCATCACTCTGGTGGTTAACATTGCGGCGGAGCTGATGATACGCCGTGTCAAGTTTGCGCTAACAGCTTCGTGGGAGTAGAGGAACATGACGGCGCAAGTGCAGGCGGTAGAGCAAGACAATTTGTTTAAGCGCAGAGCGAAGCCCTGGCAGCGCATCTTCTTGGATGTAGGAATGACAGCGCTGACAGCTATCTCCAGCATCTTCGCCATTTTTGTGCTGGCTCTCATCCTCTACTACGTTTTCACCAGGGGCATCGAGCGCCTGAACTGGCAGACGCTGACCCAGCTTCCCCCTCCTCCGGGCGATCAGGTGGGCGGATTTGGCAATGCGGTGCTGGGGACGATTATTGTGGTGTCGATTGCTATCTCCATCACATTCCCCATTGGTCTATTCGCAGCCATCTATCTCTCGGAGTTTGGCAAAAACAGCCCCACGGCCTCCTTTCTGCGCTTCGTTATCAAGGTGTTGACGGGGGTTCCCTCCATCATTGCCGGGGTGTTTGCCTATGGGGTGCTGGTGCTTTCCACCAAAACTTTCTCGGCCCTTGCCGGCGGGATGGCTCTATCGGTGCTGACCCTGCCTATCATCATTTTGTCCTGTGAAGAGGCGCTGCGCCTGGTGCCGGCCGATACGCGGGCTGCTGCCTATGCGTTGGGGGCTTCGCGAGTGCAGACGGTGTTTCGCGTGGTGTTGCCAGCGGCTCTGCCGGTGATCCTGACGGGGGTGACGTTGGCCATTGCCCGCGCTGCAGGTGAGACGGCGCCCCTGATCTTCACGGCTTTGTTTAGCTTTCTCTGGCCCAGCGGCTTGTTGAAGCCAGCGGCCTCGCTGGCTGTGTTGATCTACAACTTTGCCCTTGTCCCCTTTGAAAACCAGCAGAAGCTTGCCTGGGGAGGGGCTTTGGCTCTGGTGATTTTGGTCCTGATTACCACCGTCAGTTTCCGGCTCCTTGTGAGTCGTCGCCAAGAAGCCATCACTATCTAAGCCTTGCAGTGACGTTATCTTCTTTTCAACACGCCTATGCGCTCTCCACTCTCTGACAAGTCGGGCTCTCCTGAGCAATCCACCCGGTTGGAGGTTGAACTAGAGACGCGGGATCTGAGCGTCTACTACGGCTCCCACTTGGCGGTTAAGCAGGTTTCCCTGAAGATCCCGAAAAATCACATCACAGCCTTTATTGGACCCTCAGGTTGCGGCAAGAGCACTATTTTGCGCTGCTTCAACCGCATGAATGACTTAATCCCAGGGGCAAGGGTAGAAGGCTCCGTTATCTTCCACGGGAAAAACATCTACGACCCGGATGTGGATCCCTCTGAGGTGCGGCGGCGGGTTGGCCTAGTGTTTCAGAAGCCCAACCCCTTCCCCAAATCCATCTACGACAACATTGCCTTTGGGCCCCGGATTAATGGCTACCAGGGGGATCTGGACGAGCTCGTGGAGCGGGCACTGCGCCAGGCCGTTCTCTGGGATGAGGTGAAAGATAAGTTGAGGATGAGCGCCCTTTCCCTCTCCGGTGGACAACAGCAGCGTCTCTGCATTGCCCGCACCCTGGCCATTCAGCCGGAGGTAATTCTAATGGACGAGCCTTGCTCCTCGCTGGATCCTATTTCTACGCTGCGCATTGAGGAGCTGCTTAAGGAATTGGGCCGTCGCTACACGATCATCATCGTCACCCACAACATGCAGCAGGCAGCTCGCGTGTCCGACTTCACTGCCTTCTTCAACACTGAACTTGACGAGAGAGGGATCCGCTACGGACGAATGGTAGAGTTTGACCGCACCGAGAAGATCTTCAACTCTCCCGCCAACCGCGAGACGGAAGAGTATGTGAGCGGGCGCTTTGGCTAAGTCGCGGCTGACAGAAGGGATCCCGGTCGTCTATCTTGATGGAGTGGAAGGCCAGTGGCTAGGGCATGGCCGAGCGAGTCCGCCTGGATACCTGGCTGGTGGAGCGAGGGTATTTTTCTTCGCGCCAGCAGGCGCAGCGGGCTATCTTGGCGGGAGAAGTCTTCCTCAACGGAGCACGGGCGGAAAAAGCCGGGACGTGGGTAAGCGGAGATCCTGTAGTCCACATCCAGGCCAAGTCTGCTTTTGTCTCGCGAGGAGGAGAGAAGCTTCAGGGGGCACTGCAAGCTTTTCCCATTCAAGTCCAGGGTCGCATCTGTTTGGATGCTGGCATCTCCACTGGGGGCTTCACCGATTGCCTCCTGCAACGAGGGGCGCAGCGGGTCTATGGGGTGGATGTGGGCTATGGCCAATTGGCCTGGTCTTTGCGAACTGACCCGCGGGTAATCCTTAAGGAACGAACCAACTTGCGCTATCTTCAGCCAGCCGATCTCTACGGAACCGAGGTGCCCACTCCCAACTGGCCGGATCTGGCAGTGGTGGATCTCTCCTTTATTTCCCTGACTAAGGTGTTGGATCCTCTGTGGAAGCTGTTGCGCTCGCCGCGGGAAGCCTTGCTGCTAGTCAAGCCGCAGTTTGAGGCGGGCCGAGGCCAGGTGGGCAAAAGGGGGGTAGTGCGGGATCCGGCTATCCACGCCCGCGTGCTCCAGACGGTGATGCAGGCGGCAGTGAGTCGCGGTTGGCGGGTGCAGGGCTATACGTGGTCGCCTATCACTGGCCCTGCCGGCAACATCGAGTACTGGCTATGGCTTGCTGAAGGGGAAGGGATCCCTCTCCCCGACCTCGGTGCACTTCAGCAGATGAGCGAGCAGGCAAGAGCAGCTCTGTGCCCGTAGCTCCGCGCTGAGCTAAAACCCGGGGTAGACTTGACCTTGGCGGCGCTGGAACTGAAAAAAACAGGGGCACGCTGGTAGCAGATTGCTGGTGTCAAATCCAACTTGACGGAGGGAGGGAATCGCCGCCTCAATGGGTTGCAGGATTCACCACGGGTCATTTGAAGAAGCCTAAGCGGGCTCGAGCCAATTTTGCAACAAGAGTTTACGAAAATCCAGAGCTTTTTGCCTTAGTCTGTAACTCTTAACGCTCTTCTCATAGAGGCAGTGCTAGACTTCTCTTACCCAGTTAAAGGTATTGCCTAGCTGACCTAAACCCGAGCGCTCGGTTACTGAACCTCGAGAAGGGGTTGAGTTTGTTGCCTCTAGTTTTTGCCTAGCTTTGCCACTGCTTGCAGCAAGGTTAAGTCCTGTTCTTAAGTCTTTTTGAGGAGAGTTGGAGGGACGCTGGGATGAACTATCAGACGGTCTGGATCAAGGAGGAGACCCGCAACCACCAGGGTCATTTTATCCCGCAATCGGAGTACATCCTAGTCGAGGCTAACTGCAACGGCTGGGCGCTCATTTGTGCGGACAATGCCCGCTGCTACTACGTAGATCCTGAAGCCCTTCAGTTTGAGTCAGGCTGAGGCTTGCTGCTAGGCAACGGCAGGCCCTCTTTGCAGCCGTTCTTAGAGCTGGGCAAAGCGATCGGTGGCCGCCAGGAGGGCGGTGCGGATCCCAGGCTCGGTAATGGAATGGCCAGCGTCGGGGATCAGGTGAAACTCTGCCTCCGGCCAGGCCTGATGTAACTCCCAGGCGGAAAGAGGAGGGCAGACGACGTCGTAGCGCCCCTGGACGATGACGGCTGGCAGGTGGCGCAGGCGCTCTACCCCCTTGAGGAGTTGATCCTCTGTCTCCAAAAAACCGCGGTGGATGAAGTAATGGCACTCGAGGCGGGCGAGGGTCTCAGCAAAGCTCTCCTGGCCAAAGCGCTCGATGAGTTCAGGGCTGGGGATAAGCTTGCTGGTGCTGGCCTCCCAGATGGCCCAGGCACGGGCTGCCTTCAGGCGCACCTGCGGATTGGGGTCGTTAAGGCGGCGGTAGTAGGCTGCCAGCAGGTCACCCCGTTCCTCGGGGGGAATGGGCTCGAGGTAGTGTTGCCAGGCATCGGGGAAAAGGTAGCTGGCCCCCTCCTGGTAAAACCAGCGAATTTCGAAGGAGCGCAGCAGGAAAATACCGCGCAGGATAAAGCCCAGGCAGGAGTTGGGGTGGGTCTGGCCATAGGCCAAGGCGAGGGCGCTGCCCCAGCTCCCTCCGAAGACAAACCAGCGCTCAATGCCCAAGTGCTGGCGCAGCTTCTCAATATCGGCTACCAAATCCCAGGTGGTGTTCTCCCGCAGCTCGGCGTAGGGGCGGCTCCGGCCGCAGCCGCGTTGATCAAACAGCACCACTCGCCAGCGGCGGGGATCAAAGTACCGGCGGTAGAGAGGCTCGATCCCGCCCCCTGGGCCCCCGTGCAGAAACACCACTGGCTTGCCCTCTGGGTTGCCGCACTGCTCGTAGTAGAGGGTGTGCAGGGAAGAGACGGGCAGAAAGCCCTGGTCGTAGGGCTCGATGGGAGGGTAAAGCTCGCGCTGCATAGGCGGGATACTTGCTAGGGTCTACGCAGGGCAATGGTGGCCTTGGGGGGGATCCCTTCCAGAAAGGTTTCGCCGTCAGCAGCCACAATGGCAAACTGCAGCTCCTGCCCTGGCTGGGCGCCCAAATTGCTCCAGGGAATGGCCACCTCCAGGGAGGTATCTACCACGGCCTTGACCTGATGGCTGAGGGAGTGCCAGGTGTGGTACTCCCCTGCTTGGAGAAGTTGAGCCTCTACCTCCGCCGGGCGTTGACTAGGGGGCGGCAGCGACAGCCTCAACAGGTGGCGGTAGAGGTAGTTGAGAGGGGCTTCTGCGGGTAGTCCCTGCAGAGGGATGGGGCTGTTAAGGGTAATGCAGTTGGGATAAAACCAGAGCACCAGCAATTGCTTGGGCCGCTGCACCACTGAGTTAAAATCCAGCCGCAGATAGAGGTGGAAGTGATCGAAGCCATACCAGAGGCGGCGGACGGCGCTGTTGCGGTGCATGGTACCCCTGGCGGCGCTAATCTCCACCCGTCCAGCCTGGCTCCACTCCCGTTCGCTGGGACGGCCGTTGATGGCGGGATGGATAAACCCCTGCGGCAGCCGATCCCCTAGGCCGTCGTGATCCTCGAGGGGAAACTGCAGCACCGCCGGCACCGCCTCCCCCAGGGCGATGTAGATTGCCTGCAGGTGTTCCCGAAACAGCTGGTCGAAAACGGCGTCGTGGGCGGAAGAGTGCCCTGCCCCAAACCACCAGAACCAATCGGATCCCTCGGCGGCCCACAGAGCTTCCCAGGCTTGGGGGTTGGCGCGGGGGTGATCTTGAATCACCTGACGGGCCTGGGCTAAGAGCTCCCAGGCGCGGTTTTTGACGGGATCCCCAATCCAGGTGGTCAAGTCGGCCTCAATCCAGGAGCCGCTGTGCAGTTGTTCTGCGGGCAGAAACTCGGTGGGGGGAAACTGCTCCAAAAACTCCGAGACCGTCACTAGGCGCAGCGCGGGGTGCTGGCTGAGGCGGGCGTAGAGGTTTTCCAAGAAGGGCCGGCCATCTTGGGGGTAGTACTCCCAGCAATTTTCCCCATCCAGAGCAATGGTGACCAGCCAAGGCTGTTCGGGAGGCAGGCGGTTGCGGATGTTCTCCAAGTGTCCAATGAGATCCTTGGCGGCAGCGTCGGCAGGCATGGCGCTGTAGCTAAAGCCAATGAGATCGGAAAGGCGGTGATCCCGAAAGACAATGGCCAGATCCCCTGCCTCGCTCTCCAGACGGTAGGGGCGGTAGAGCTTTTCCGGCTCGAGGACATGGCCCTGCCCGTCGCGGTGAAAGGGCTGGCCCAGGCTCCAGCCCAGCACTCCCTCGTCAGAGATGATCCACTCAAAGCCCTGCTTGCGCACGATAGGCACGATAGCGGGGCTGACCGCCTGTTCGGAAGGCCACAACCCCCGCGGCTCGCGGCCAAAGCGCTCCCGGTAGATCTGCTTGGCCCGCTCCAGCTGGCTGTGGACATCCTGCTCCCAGTGGAAGGGGTAGCGGGGCAGGGGCAGGCCAGGCCGAGCCACCCGCGCCGAGCGCTCGCTCACCAATAGAGGCAAGATGGGATGGGTGTAGGGGCTGGTGGTCAGCTCCAGTTGGCCGCTACTTTGCAACTTGGCGTGCTGGGGCAGGATGGCGGCTAGGATCTGCTGCTGCTTGGCGTAGATCCGCTGCCGATCCGAAAGGGTAAAGCCAGATCCCATCTTGATCCAGCCCTCGATCTCGGGATCTTCGTGGAAGAGGGGATCAAACCAGGACAGATTGTGCCAGGCCAGGAGGTCGCTGAAGTCTTGCGGTGTCCAGTACTGTAGGCACCAGTTGATCCCTTGGGATTCCCGCTGTTCGTAGAGTTGGCGATAGCGGGGGTAGGGCTCAATCATGGTGGGGTAGTGGCTGTCGAAGAAGCGCTCGACAATAAAGCGCCGCTGCTCCAGGGTAAGCTTTTCAACGGGGGAGAGGGTCAGTTCCAAGTAGGGATCGAAGGCCGAGCCGGCCACGTAGTCTTCAATTTGCACAATCAGGGAAGGCACTAGGTTAACCGTTTGGTGCAAGCGGGGATAGCGCTCCAGCAGCAAAACCAAGTCCAAGTAGTCTTTGATCCCGTGCAGGCGCACCCAGGGCAAGCGATATTTGCCTGCCAGCGGACTTTTGTAGAGGGGCTGGTGTTGGTGCCAAACCAGGGCAACATACAGGGGGTGGGTCATGGGAGGCACGGGCTCCAACCATCACCCGGATAGTAGCCCATCTGTCCAGGTCTCTAGAGAACCAACTTGCCATTGGCCCAATTTCCCAAGACAATGGCGGCAGATGGAAAAGCCAGGCCATGACTGCTGCCACCAACGTTCTAGAACAGTCGATTGTCGTCTTCTCCCAAAACTATTTGCCCATTAGCCGGGTCAATATTAAGCGGGCGATTGTACTGCTGCTAACAGGCAAAGCAGAGCCGCTGAGGATGATGGATGTGCGGGTGTGGCAGGTGCGCTCCCCCAGCCGGGTCATCGAGGTGCCTGAGCACATTCGCCTCACCATCAAGGGCAAAGAGCGGCCCTGGCGGGTGCCTCCTGTTACTCGGCGCGAGGTTCTGCGGCGGGATCACTACACCTGCCAGTACTGTGGCAGCACCCATAACCTGACCCTAGACCACGTTATTCCTCTTTCCCGCGGTGGTTCCCACACCTGGGACAATGTGGTGACTGCCTGCGAGCGCTGCAACCAGCGCAAGGGCGACCGCACCCCCGAAGAGGCGGGGATGATCCTGCGCAGTAAGCCGCGAGCTCCCCTCCATCCGACCGTGGCCTTTGCAGAGCAGTTCTGGCGGCAACAGCAAACTCGGCAAGAACAAACCGCTAGCTACAGCCCAAGCTAGAATCGGCAAATCCCGGTTGCTATCGATGAGGATCCGCGTCGGCCATGATGACCGTAATGGAGTTTTTTGCCCTCAGCGCTGGCGAGTGGATGTGTCAGCGCACCAGCCATCACCTGGCCTTTCGCCGCTCTGAAGGGGGAAGGTCGCAGCTGCAAATTGTTACCCTGGCAGCAACCGATCCGGAAGTCATTCGGGTTTGCGAGCTGTTCAAGGTAGATCCACGGCGAGCCGTGGGGGCGGCGCGAGTCCAGTGGAATGGGGAGCAGGACTGGGACAACGAAGAGTACAAGGGCGAGGTGGTGCTGGTCCCAATTCCTGATCCTGACAACCCCATGCGCGGGCAACTGTTGCGGGATCAAGGCTATGCCGAGAAAGTGCCGGTGGCCGGTACCTACGTGATGGGAGCCGATGGCGCCCTCACCCTCTACACCGAGTACGAGATGACTGAGTCGGAGGAGCGCATTTGGTTTGCCAGCCCCAACCTGCGCCTGCGGACCAGCCTTGTTAAGCGCTTCGGCGGCTTTAGCATGGCTTCCTTCTGCTCTGAGGTGCGCAAACTCCCGCCCAGCCCCTCTCCCAGCCCAGCGGCGGCTTAGGCGCCAGCTTCCCCCTCTTGGGAGTTGGCTGGAAGGCTGGGGAGGATTCCATTGGCAGGTCAACTGGTGGGGAAAGCCCGGCTATGGTGGCTCTCAGCAACTTTATCCAGGGCATAGAGCAGCTGATCGAGCTGGCCCAAAAGCTGGAGGAGAAAAAACAAAGTGGAGAACTGCGAACCGAGATCCGCCTCCAGACCCGGCCTCTATCGACCTCCATCCCTCGCTCTGGTTCTATCCCCCGCCACTTCCAGACAGGGGATCCCGGCTGGAGCAGCAAGCTCCAGGGGATGGCTGCAACCTGCTCTCAGGAAGCCCCCGAGGCTAGTGGGCCAATCTCCGCTGAGCGCCCAGAGTCGAGGTCGGGGCTGCGCCTCAAGGACGTGGGGGGACTCAAGGAGCAACTCCAAGCCTTGCGGGAGCTGGTGGAGATCCCCCTCAAGCGGCCCGAGCTACTGGCCAAGTTGGGGCTAGAGCCGCCGCGGGGGGTGTTGTTGGTTGGCCCCCCTGGCACTGGCAAGACCCTGACGGCCCGCGCCCTGGCCGAGAGTTTGGGGGTGAACTACATTGCCGTGGTTGGCCCGGAGCTAGTGGGCAAGTACTACGGCGAGGCGGAGGCACGCCTGCGGCAGCTGTTTGAGAGAGCGGCTAAGTCTGCCCCTTGCCTGGTGTTTATCGACGAAATTGACGCCCTTGTGCCCAACCGCAGCACCGTTGAGGGGGAGGTGGAGAAACGCCTGGTGGCCCAGCTGCTGGGGCTAATGGACGGGTTTGTGGCCCAAAAAGGCATTGTTGTGCTAGCGGCTACCAACCGACCCGAAGCCCTGGATCCGGCCCTGCGGCGACCGGGGCGCTTTGACCGCGAGATCGTCTTCAAGGTGCCGGATCGGGAGGGGCGGCGGGAAATTCTCGCCATTCACACTCGCAGCATGCCCCTAGCAGAGGATGTGGATTTAGATAGCCTGGCAGAGCAAACGCTGGGCTTTGTGGGGGCAGATCTGCGCGGCCTGTGCCAGGCGGCGGCCTATGCGGCCTTACGGCGCCAGGTGCCGGATCTGGAATCCCCTATCCCAGAATCCCTGAAAGTAACGGCAGCGGACTTTCAGGAAGCTCTGCAACAGGTGAAGCCGGCGGTGTTGCGCTCAGTGGAAGTCGAGTCGCCCCAGGTGAGCTGGAATCAAATTGGCGGCCTGGAGCAGGCCAAGCAGGTGCTGCAGGAGGCCATTGAGGGATCCCTGCTGCACCCAGAGCTCTACGAGCAGGCCCAGGCCCATGCGCCCAAAGGGATCCTCCTCAGCGGGCCGCCCGGCACGGGTAAAACCCTCTTGGCCAAGGCCATCGCCTCCCAGGCCAAGGCCAACTTCATTGCTGTCTCCGGCCCAGAGCTCTTGAGCAAGTGGGTGGGATCCTCCGAGCAGGCGGTGCGGGAACTCTTTGCCCGTGCCCGCCAGTGCGCTCCTTGCGTGATTTTCATCGACGAGATCGACACCCTGGCGCCGGCGCGGGGCAGTTACTCCGGGGATAGCGGCGTCAGCGACCGCGTCCTGGGCCAACTGCTGGCCGAACTGGATGGGATCCGCCCCAGCCAGGGAGTCTTGGTGGTGGCTGCCACCAACCGCAAAGCCAGTTTGGATCCCGCCCTCACCCGCGCTGGCCGGCTGGAGCTGCACCTAAGCGTGGAACTGCCGGACCGCGCCGCACGGCGGGAAATCCTGGCCGTGCACAACCGCAGGCGGCCCCTAGGGCCAGATGTGGATCTGGAGGTGTGGGCCGAGCGCACGGAAGGCTGGAGTGGGGCCGATCTTGCTCTATTGAGCAACCGCGCCGCCATCGCTGCCATCCGCCGCCACCGGGCCACCTCTGAGGAGGTGGATCCCAAGGCTCTGGTCATCCGCCAGGAAGACTTTGCCCAGGCCTTTGCCGAGCTGCAGCAGCAGCGACAGGTTAGCTAGAAAACGGGGATCCCTTGCCATTCCGGTTGCCGGTGGGCGTGGGCTGCCTCGCCGCAGGTGCGGGGAGTGGGAAAGATCTTGTCGGGGTTGGCGAGGCGCTGCGGGTCGAACACCTGCCGCACCCACTGCATGCTCTCCAAGTCTGTGGGCGTAAACATCTCCGACATGTAGCAGCGCTTGTCGGCACCGATGCCGTGCTCGCCAGAAATGCTGCCCCCCAGACGCACGCAGAGCTTGAGGATCTCGCCCCCCAGTTTTTCCACCTGCTCTAGGGATCCCGGCACCGACTCGTCGTAGAGGATTAAGGGGTGCAGATTGCCGTCGCCGGCATGAAACACGTTGGCCACTGGGTAGCCGTATTCGCGGCTGAGGCGCTCGATTTCTCTTAGGGCATAGGCGAGCTGGCTGCGGGGGATCACCCCATCTTGGACGTAGTAGTTGGGGCTGAGCTTGCCCATGGCGGCAAAGGCTGCCTTGCGCCCCTTCCACAGACGCGCCCGCTCTTCTGGGCTGGAGGCAACTTGCACCTGGCGCGCCCCGTTTTTTAGGCACAGGGCCTTTACCTGCTGGCTGGCTTCCTCCACCTCCAGCTCCAGGCCGTCCACCTCCACCAGCAAGATGGCCGCCGCATCCCGTGGGTAGCAGCCCGACTGCACCACATCCTCAACGGCGTTGATGCTGAAGTTGTCCATGATCTCCAGGCCAGCAGGGATGATCCCGGCGGCGATGATGTCGGAAACGGCAGCTCCTGCTGCCTCGACACTGTTAAAATCCGCCAGCAAAACCTGCACCTGGGCCGGCGCCTTGAGCAAGCGCAGGGTAATCTCGGTAGCAATCCCCAGGGTGCCCTCGGAGCCGACAAACAGGCCCACCCAGTCGTAGCCGGGCATCTCCGGGATCTTGCCCCCCCAGCGCACCACCTCCCCATCCGGCAGCACCACCGTCAGGCCGAGAATGTGATTGGCTGTTACACCGTATTTGAGGCAGTGGACGCCGCCTGAGTTTTCCGCCACATTGCCGCCGATGGAGCAAACTGACTGGCTAGAGGGATCCGGGGCATAGAAATAGCCTTGGGCAGCCACTGCCTGGGTAATCCAGGCGTTAATCACCCCCGGCTGCACCACCATGCAGCGGTTCTCCAAGTCGATTTCCAGGATTTGCTTCATCAGGGTGGTAGCGATGACGACGCTGTTTTCCACAGGCAGCGCTCCCCCCGATAGCCCAGTGCCGGATCCCCGCGCCACAAAGGGCACCCCGTAGCGGCTGCACAGCTTTACCACCTGGGCCACCTCTTCTGTTGTGCGCGGCAATACCACCAGAGCCGGCCTTTGCCGGTAGCTGGTCAGCCCGTCGCATTCGTAGACCAGCAGCTCCTCCGGCTTGCTAATCACCCGCTTGGGATCCAAAACCTTTTTCAGCTCAGCCGTCAGCTTGATCCAATCGAAAGTCAGGCCGGTTTGCAAAAGGTGAGAGGAGCGGACAACCATTTAAACTGCAGGGGGATATCGTCTCTGGAGTCTTGAGGTCCAGCTTAACCCGACAGCGCCTATGCAGCCCTCCTCCCGCAGTGCAGAAGAGATCCTCCAGCAAGTGCGGCAGCTCTACGAGCTCTACCCTTTCCCACCGCAGCCCATCGGCACTGTTCCCCCGCCGGGGTGGAACTGGCGCTGGAGTTGGCCCCAGGCCTATGCCTTTTGCACGGGATCCCATCCGGGCCGGCGCAAGGTGCGCATCTTGGATGCCGGCTGCGGCTCAGGAGTAGGGACGGAGTATATCGCCCACCAGAATCCCGACGCCGAAATTTGGGCTTTTGACCTAAGTAGCCGCGCCCTTGAAATTGCCGAGGCTCGCTGTCGGGCTTCCCAGGCGCCGCCAGTGCAGTTTTGCCAGCTCAACGTTTACGACATCGACCGGCTGCCAGGGCAGTTCGACTTCATCAACTGCGTGGGCATGCTCCACCACTTGCCAGACCCGGTGGCGGGGCTGCAGGCTTTAGCGAGCAAACTAGCTCCTGGCGGGATCCTGCATTTGTTTGTCTACGGCGAGCTGGGCCGCCATGAGATTCGCCTGATGCAGAAGGCCATTCGCCTCTTGGTCACCGGCTCCGAACACCAACCTCTCGCCTCCCCCGAGCAACTGCAAAAGGGCCTCCAGGTAGGTCGCCGCCTTTTCGAGATCTTGCCGGCAAGCAACCGCATCCAGCAGCAGGAACAGGCCCGCTGGGCCCTTGAGAACGTGGACGACGAATGCTTTGCTGACATGTACCTGCACCCGCAGGAGGTGGACTACAACATTGAGACCCTGTTTGAGCTCATTCGGGCTTCAGGGCTGCAGTTTCTGCGCTTTTCCAACCCCGAGTTCTGGCGGCTGGAACGGGTGTTGGGGCAGGACGAGGCCCTACTGGCCCAGGCGGCTCAACTGCCGGAGCTGGAGCGCTACCGCTTGATTGAGCTGCTGGACCCGGTGGTGGCCCACTACGAGCTGTTTCTTGGCAGGCCCCCCCTCCCCCGCTGGGAATGGACCAGTCCAGAAGCTGTGGCCTCGGCTGTGGCCCACCTCAGTCCCTGCCTGGGCCTGTGGCCGGGGCGGAGCATTTTCAACTACGCCTACGAGGCCATTTCCCTAAGCGAGGAGGCCTTTGCCTTCCTGCAGCAGGTAGACGGGATCCGCACCGTCCAAGCCATTCAAGAGAGCCTAGCCTCTCCCCTAAGCTGGTCGCAGCTACAGCAGTTGCTGCGCTGGCAAGTGCTGCTGTTGGAGCCGCAAGAGAACGGTTTTTGAGCGCCCTCGCCACTTAGTTGCGGAGAGAACTTGCTCCCCCAGGCCTTTCTACCCTATGCTGGAAGGCTGTGACTTTGCTCCAGCTCACTCCCATGCCCAAAATCAAAACTCGCAAGGCCGCCGCAAAACGCTTTCGCCTCACCGGCAACGGCAAGTTTATGCGCCGCCGGGCGGGGCACAACCACTTGCTCGAGCACAAAACCAGCAACCGCAAACGCAAGTTGGCTGGCGTGGCCCTGGTGAGCAAACAGGATCTGGCCAACGTGCGCCTGATGCTGCCCAACGCCCACTAGGTCCTCACCGGTTGCGGCCCAGCCAAAAGTCTTTGGGCTTGTCAATTGCAAGGTGTACTTGCCGGTATTGGGTTACTGCTATGAGAGTTAAACGCGGCAACGTTGCTCGCAAGCGTCGCAAGAAGATCCTCAAGCTGGCCAAAGGCTTCCGCGGAGCTGGCTCCAAGCTGTTCCGCACGGCTAACCAGCAGGTGATGAAAGCCCTGCGCAGCGCCTACCGGGATCGCCGCCGCAAGAAGCGGGATTTCCGCCGCCTCTGGATTGCCCGCATCAATGCCGCCACCCGCGCCCAGGGCCTGCGCTACAGCGAATTCATCGACGGCCTCAAAAAAGCCAATATCCAGCTCAACCGCAAAATGCTGGCCCGCCTGGCTTTCCTGGATCCCGAGGCCTTTACCCGGGTGGTGGAAGCAGCCCGCCAGTCCCGCGCTTCCTAGGGGGAATGGGATCCTGGTCTCCGTTGGCCGCGGCAATCCAGAAATCTTGCTTGGCGGCCAGCTTGGCTTTGGTTTGCCTGGGAAGGGGGAGCCCTGCCGCCGCCCGCCCTTGGCCGGAGATTGTCCGTTCGGGGCAGTTGCGAGTTGCGGTCAAAGACAACTTGAGGCCGCTGGGCTTTCGCGATCCCGAGGGCAAGCTGCAGGGGTTTGAGATTGAGCTAGCCCGCGAGCTGGGATCCCGGCTCCTGGGGTCAAGAGAGGCGGTGGAGCTGGTGCCGGTGACCAACGTGGAGCGGCTGCAGGCAGTGGCCGGGGGGGAGGTGGATCTGGCCGTTGCCCAGATTGGCATCACGCCGGATCGGGCCCGCCAGGTGGAGTTTACCTCTGCCTACTATCAGGATGGCCCCAGCTTGGTGGTGGCCCGCTCCCAGAACTGGACAAGCTGGTCGGAGCTACGCGGCGCTCGCGTTGCCGTCCTGCGCGGATCTGCCGCTATTCCTCACCTCAATCGCTACCTTCCAGGGGTCGAGTTGGTGCCGGTGGATTCCTATCAGGAAGGGGCGGAGTTGCTCTTGAAAGGATCGGTGCAGGCCTGGACAGCAGACCGGTCGGTGCTGGCCGGGTGGCTGGCGGAGCACCCCCAGTTCCAGTTTTTGGGATCCCCCCTGGGGGCGGTGGGGCTGGGGATTGCCATGCCCAAAGGGCTAGATCACGCTGAATTGCGGCTGCGGGTGCGCCGCGAGCTAGAAAACCTGCGTGCCGAGGGCTGGCTGGCAGAGCGGGCCAGAGCCTGGGGTCTGCCCTAAGCTCCTGCCCTCAGTGCCAAAAGTGACGAATGCCAGTGCAGACCATGGCAATACCCGCAGCATTGGCGGCGGCAATGGAGTCGGCATCGCGGATGCTGCCTCCCGGCTGAATAATGGCGCGGATCCCAGCGCGGGCTGCCGCCTCGACACTGTCGGCAAAGGGGAAAAAGCCGTCGCTGGCCAAAACCGCTCCCGCGGCCCGTGGACCGGCCTGGCGAAGGGCAAGCTCGACGGCCCCCACCCGGTTCATCTGGCCTGCTCCAATGCCGAGGGTTTGCCCCTGGCGAGCAACGACGATGGCGTTGGATTTCACGTGTTTGCAGACTATCCAGGCAAACTCCAGATCCGCCCACTCCTCGGGGGTAGGCTGGCGCTCGGTCACCACCTGCCAGGAGGGTTGGCGAACGGATCCCTGCAGCCGGTCGGCCTCTTGCACCAGAAAGCCGCCGGCCAAGGTACGAACGGTTTGGGCTGGCCCCACCTCAAAGTCCGGCAGAACCAAAAGCCGCAAGTTCTTTTTGGCCGCCAGCTGCTCAGCTGCCTCAGGCGTGCAGCCCGGGACGACCACGCACTCCAAAAAAGGCTCCGCCAGCCGCCGGGCGGTCTCCGCATCCAAGGTTTGGTTGAGGGCAACGATGCCCCCGAAGGCGGAAACGGGATCGGCAGCCAAAGCAGCCTCCAGAGCAGCAGCTAGGGTTGGGCGAACGGCTACCCCACAGGGGTTGTTGTGCTTGACAACCACCGCTACCGCTGGCTTAGAGCCGTTGGCAAGTCCTATGCTCAGTTCTGCCGCCAGGGCGCGGGCCGCTTCCAGATCCAGCAGGTTGTTGTAGCTTAGCTCTTTCCCCTGTAACTGCTTGGCTCGATGCCAGCCAGGGGCAGCCGCATCCACCACATACCAGGTGGCAGCCTGGTGGGGGTTTTCCCCGTAGCGCAGGCGTTGCCACGGGATCCCTTGCAGGTGAAAAACCTGTTCAGCAGCGCCTGCAGAAGCTGGAGGTTGAGAGGGTTGGGACAGCTCTGAGCGGGCCAGATAGTTGACGATGGCGCGGTCGTAAGCTAAGACCCGCTCAAAGGCGCGGCGGGCACACTGGAAGCGAAAGGCCAGCCGTTCCGCCTCGCTGGAGGAGCCAGAGAGCAGTTGCAAATACTGAGGGTACTGGCTGGGATCCGTGAGCACCGTAACATAGGGATAATTTTTGGCCGCTGCCCGCACTAACGTCGGCCCGCCGATGTCAATCTGCTCCAAAGCCTCCTCCAGAGCCACTCCGGGTTGGGCCACCGTCTGCTCGAAAGGGTAGAAGTTGACCACCACCAGTTGGATGGGCGGGATCCCCAGCGCCTCCAAGTCTGCCCGGTCTTCGCGGCGCTCCAGGCGAGCCAAGATGCCGCCGTAGATGCGGGGGTGCAGCGTTTTCACCCGTCCCCCCAGAATCTCCGGCGCACCGGTGTGGGCCGAGATGGGGGTAACCGGGATCCCAGCTTCAGAGAGCACCTTGGCCGTACCGCCGCTGCTGAGGAGTTGAAAGCCGTGCTCCTGGACAAGTGCCTTAGCTAGGGGGACAAGGCCGGTTTTATCAAAGACGCTGAGGAGGGCCAAAGGGGGGAAGGGCTGAGTAGGCATAGGTTGTCGGTAGATACGCTGGTGGCCTCTGGATTCCACGCCATAGGATAGCGCCCTTGCCAGAAAATCAGCAGCTTGTCCTAAAAAGCAACCCCAAGTGGGCAAAAAGGGATCCCAGCTCTAGCGGGAAAGTGCTATGACAGGATGAGCGTGAGGTGCCGCTGGGAGGGGGTCGTCCGGATCCTATGGCTAGAGTCCTGCAGCTTCTGATCCAGGGTTGGTACTACTCCATCCCCCTGTTGGCCTTCTCGGTTCTCTCGGTGGCTTGTTGCCTCGAGCGGGCCTTGTTCTGGTGGAAGGTTACCCATCGGCAGGAGGAGGTGGTGCGGCAAGCCCTCAGCCAGTACCGCCGCAACCCCAGGGCCGCCCAGTACCTGCTGGAGCAAAATGCCGACCTGCCCATTGCGCGCATCTTTTTGGCTGCCCTGGAGCTCAACGAAGCCAGCCCTGAGGATTTTAAACTGGCCCTTGAGACAGCCCTGGCTGCAGAGGTGCCGCTATTAAAGCGCTTCAACACTCTCTTTGACACGGTGATTACCGTTGCTCCCTTCCTGGGCCTCTTGGGCACGGTTACCGGCATCATCCAAATCCTCAGCTCCATCCAACTGGGGGATATTGGCGGCACCAATACGCAGGGGGGGGGACAAGGCATCGCCGAAGCCCTCTACTCGACGGCTTTCGGGTTGATCGTGGCTATTCCCACCTTGCTGATCTCCAATGTCTTTCGCTCTCTGTACCTGCGGCAACTCTCCAAGATCCAGGAGTACGGCGGCGAGCTGGAGTTGCTGCATCGGCAGCGGCTAGAGATGCAAGCCCAGCAGCTTCCCCAGTATTCCTACGACAAGCCCGGCCCCAGCTCCACTCTGCCTCCCTACTCCCCGCTTGAGCCCTCCTAGCCTATGCGCATCCCAGAGGAGAACTTCAGGCCCGCCGAGATCAACATCGTGCCCTTAATCGATGTCATCTTCTCGATCTTGGTGTTTTTCGTCATCGCCAGCCTAGTGCTTACCCGGTCGGAGGCGCTCGATGTCAACTTGCCAGAGGCCTCCACAGCCGAAGCCCGCCGTCAGCCAGACGTTACGGTGAGCATCACGGCCGAAGGCCAAATTGCTGTCAACCGGCAGAAAATTGCCAATCTTGGTGCCCTGATCCCCACGGTGGAACGTATTCTGGCCGAGAAGCCGGCTGAAGGGCGGCGCTTAGTGGTCATCAACGCTGACTTGGCCCTCTCCCACGGCAAGGTGGTGGAGGTCATGGATGCTCTGCAGCGGCTGCCCAACGTCAGCCTGGCGATCGCTGCCCGCCGCCCCAACAACCGCTGACCCTCTCTTCGAGCCGGAGGTGAGGATCCTCACCCTGCTCCCAGCAGTTGGATTAGCAGCGCCTTTTGCACGTGAAGGCGATTTTCCGCCTGATCCCAAACGCGGGACTGGGATCCCTCCAAAACCTCGGCAGTAATCTCCTCCTCCCGGTGGGCGGGCAGGCAGTGGAGCACAATTGCCTCTGGATCTGCGTGTTTCATGAGCTCGGCATTGACCTGGTAGGGCAGGAAGTGGGCTTTGCGGGCTGCCGCCTGATCCTCTTGGCCCATGCTGGCCCAGACGTCGGTATAGACCACCTGGGCTCCCGCAACGGCTTCGTAGGGATCCCGCCCAACCAGCACCTGTGATCCCTGGGCCAAGGCTTGCGCTTCTGCCACCACTGCCGCATCCGGCTCGTAGCCAGGGGGTGTGGCAACGCGGATGTGGATCCCGCTTAGAGCACAGCCCAGCAGGAGGGAATGGGCAACATTGTTGCCGTCGCCACAATAGGCCAAGGTCAGGCCTGCCAGTTGCCCGAAGTTCTCCTGAATGGTGAGCAGATCGGCCAAAACTTGGCAGGGGTGAAACTGATCCGTGAGGGCGTTGATCACGGGGATCTCGGCATACTCGGCAAAGAGCTCCAGCTCCCGCTGGTCGTAGGTGCGGATGGCAATGGCGTCCAAGTAGCGGGAGAGGACGCGGGCTGTATCCGACAGGGGCTCGCCGCGGCTTATTTGCATTGCCGATGGCACCAAGTCCAGGGTGCTGCCCCCGCACTGGGCCATGGCAACAGTAAAGCTAACCCGGGTACGGGTGGAAGCCTTCTGAAATAGCAGTCCCAGCACTCGACCCCGCAGGTCTGCCCGGTAGGGATCCCGCTTCAGTTCTGCCGCTTGGGCCAGCAAGGCCGACAGCTCCGCCGGGCTCAGGTCGCTGAGTTTGAGCAGATCCCGTCCGGCCAAGTTCAAATTCATGGATCCTGCCATCCTCGCCTACCCTGCCTGCCGACGATAAAGCCTTTCCCACCTAGGGTTAGCACCGCCTACCGAGAAGAGGAACGAACGACGCTGGAAGCCTGTTGCCGGCGGGCCGCAATTTGGGCCTGGAGGGCGCGAATAGCAGCCGCGTACTGCGGATCAGCGGCAGTGGCTACCAGTTCGCGGTTCTTGCTGAGGCGCTTCAGATCTGCTTCCGACAGCTCCACCACAATGTCGGGAGTGATACCCTTTTGGTCAATCTCGGTGCCCTTGGGAGTGCGGTAGCGGGCAATGGTGACTGCCAACCCCGACCCGTCGGAGAGGGGATGCACCGACTGCACCAGGCCCTTGCCAAAGGTTGGCGTGCCAACAATCACAGCGCGCCGGTTATCTTGCAAGGCGCCGGAGAGGATCTCGCTGGCGCTGGCAGAACCCCCATCCACCAAGACCGCCAAAGGCTTGTCGGTGAGGGCGCTGTTGTTGGCCACAAGGCGATCCTGCTCCCCTTGCCGATTCACCGTCGAGACAATGCTCCCCCGATTGATCCACAGGCGCGCAATTTCGGCACTGGCGTGGAGCAGCCCCCCAGGATTGGCCCGCAGATCCAGCACGTAGCCAGCCACCCCTTGTTTTTCTAGGTCGCGAATGGCCTGGCGCACCTTTTCGGCGGCGTTGCCGGAAAATTGGGTGATGCGGATATAGCCAATGAGCAGGCCATTTTCTTTGCGAGCCTCGTGGCGTACTGTAGCTAGCTCAATTCTCTCCCGCACCAAGTCAAACACCTTCAGCCCTTCTCCCTCGCGGCGAATGGTTAGCCGCACCCGGGTGCCTGGCTCACCGCGAATGAGGCTGACGGCAGTATTGGTGTCCATGCCCTCGGTGGATCTGTCGTCGATACGCACGATAACGTCCTTGGACTTGATCCCAGCGCGATCGGCAGGGGATCCCTCAATTGGCGAGATCACAACCAGCTCATTGGTCTCCTGATCCACACCCAGCGTGATCCCCACGCCGGTCAGCTCCCCCGAGGTGTCGATCTGCATGCTGGCAAACTGCTCCGGATCCAAGAAGCGGGTGTAGGGATCGTTGAGCTTCTTGAGGGCCTCGCGAATGGCCTTGTAGGCCTCCTCGCGGGTGGCATATTCTCTGCTGAGCAGCTCGCGGCGCACCGCTTCCCAGTCGACGGAGTTAAAGGAAGGATCGACGTACTCCCGATTGACAATCTGCCAAACTTCGTCCACCACTTCTTTGGGATCCCGGCGAAACCCCGCCCAACCTGGCATGGATAGCTGCACGCCAACCAACGACACGGCTGTAACCACGGCAGCCGTTGCACTCACCACAAACCCCCGCTTTCTCATTGACCCTCCTGGAAAACACGGTACTGGTTGAAGATGGGCTGGGTTTCGCCAGACTAGGATCCTCTAGGGGCAGCTAGCAGTGCCCAAATTCTGATAGGCTGCTGAGAGTGCTGCCCAGTTTTGCCCAAGCTAGCATAGGGATTCTGGCAAGGCTGCTCCCAGGATCCCATTAGATTGAACTTTTTGTAGTCTCTTGGGTTGGGTTTTGTTGCCTCTCTGCCCATGTCTCCTGGAGCTCCTGCAAGAACTGCCAACTCCTCCCTGCTAGTTCAGGTGCAGACGGCTCGAGCTGCCGCCCAGCGCACAGCCACCTTGCCCACCGAGGTTCGGGATGCGGCTCTCGAGGCCATGGCCACAGCTTTACTGGAACAGCAAGAGGCCATCCTAGCGGCCAATCGGGAAGATCTGGAGCGGGCAGCGGAGCAGGTTAAAAGGGGGGAGTTGTCGGCTGCAGCCTATGCCCGCTTAAAGTTGGATGCCCACAAGTTGGCCGAGATGGTAGCCGGAGTCCAGCAGGTGAGGCGGCTGCCCGACCCGGTAGGGCGATCCCTCCTCATCCGCGAGCTGGACGAGGGGCTGGTGCTGGAGCGGCGCACCTATCCCCTGGGAGTGCTAGGCGTCATCTTTGAGTCGCGGCCCGACGCCCTGGTGCAAATTGCTGCCCTAGCAGTCAAGACGGGCAACAGCGTCCTGCTCAAAGGCGGATCGGAGGCGCTCTGCTCCTGCCAAGCGTTGATGGCCGCGCTGCAGGCGGGGCTGCGGCAAGTTCCCGACTTTCCTAGGGGATCTTTGCAGTTGCTCACCCGTCGCGAGGAGATTAAAGAGCTGCTGCAACTGGAAGGTCTGGTGGACCTAATCATTCCCCGCGGCTCCAGCAGCTTTGTCCGCTACATTATGGAGAATACCCGCATCCCGGTTCTGGGCCATGCGGATGGGCTGTGCCACCTGTACGTGGATCGGGCTGCTGATGTGGACATGGCGGTGAGGCTAACCCTAGATAGCAAAACCCAGTACCCTGCCGCCTGCAACGCTATCGAGACCCTATTAGTCCATGCAGAGATTGCTCCCCGGTTTTTGCCTCTGGCCGTGCAAGCGCTGCGCGAGAAAGGGGTAGAGTTGCGCGGGGATCCCCGCTGCCGCGAGCTGGTGCCCGATCTGATCCCGGCCACTGAAGCTGACTGGAGCACTGAGTACGCCGACTTGATTCTAGCCATTAAAATGGTGGATTCCCTCGACGAGGCCATTGCCCACATTCAACGGTACGGATCCCGGCACACCGAGGCCATCGTGACCGAAGATGCCGTCGCTGCCCAGCGCTTTCTCGACGAAGTGGACGCAGCAGGGGTCTTTCACAACGCCTCCACCCGCTTTGCCGATGGCTTTCGCTACGGCTTTGGGGCAGAAGTGGGCATTAGCACCCAAAAGCTGCCACCCCGGGGCCCGGTAGGCTTGGAAGGCCTAGTAACCTACCGCTACCAACTGCGGGGGCGAGGCCATCTTGTAGCTGACTATACCGGCCCTCAGGCCCGTCCCTTCCGGCATCGGGATCGCTTAAACGTTACCGGCTTAGCCTAGAAGGGATCCCCTTGACCAGCTGGGTTGTCTTAACTTTTTTGGCTAAAAGTTGAGGTAAATTTTTAAAAGGTGGCCTTATGCGGCGCTTCTGGATTGGCCCTGTGCAGGCTGGATTTCTGTCCTCTCGCTAAGGAGCTTCACGGTCTTATGCCCGTTCGTCTGTACGTTGGAAATCTGCCGGCAGAGGTAGATCGCGAGGCCCTGGAGAAGCTCTTCAGATCTGCAGGTGAGGTCATTTCCACCAAGGTCATTCGGGATCGGAAGACCGGCAAGTGCCGCGGCTTTGGTTTTGTTACGGTAAGCACTGAGGAACAGGCGCAGCAGTATATCGAGAAATTCAACGGCCACAGCTTTGGCGACGTCAACTTGCGCATTGAACTTGCCCAGCCGCGCGAGAAACGGGAAGGTGCCGAAGCCAAAGCAGCAGTCTCCCCTTCCCCCGCCAAGGACTCCGCCCGGGAACTGGCCAAAGGTTCCAAAACAGCAGGGGAGAAGTCTACTTCAGGCAAGAAGCAGCGCCAGCGTGTCAAGGCGGGCCCTGAGGCAAAAGAGGCTGTTGAGCCGGATCCCCGCTGGGCCAGCCAGTTGCAGCGGATCAAGGAGCAGCTTTTGCAAGCCACCCACTCCTAACCCCCCGAAGGGGTGGTAGACAGGGCTGCTGCCTGGGCTTAGCCTAATAAAAGCTTGTACTCGAGGGGGAGTTGGGATGGGAAGTCTGGCGAGGGCTTTTGGCAGGTGGGGACAAGGGCTGGCCAAGCTCGGCCTGCTCGGCATGCTCCTAGTTTGGCTGGGAATGAGCGGCACGGCACCTGTTGTCTTTGCAGCTCCGGCAGAGCTAGAAAAGCAGGTGCTGGAGATCATCCGCAAGAATCCGCAGGTGATCCTGGAGGCCGTGCAGGAGTACCAGCAGCGGCAGTATGAAGAGCAGCAGCGGCAACAGCAGAAGCTAGCAGAAGAGTTTGGCCGGCAGTTGCGGCAGAACCCCCGCGCTGTCATTGGCGATTCCCCCAGAACCGGCTCCGAGTCCTTGCGGCTAGTTTTGGTGGAGTTTTCCGACTTTCAGTGTCCCTTCTGTGCCCGTGCCCATCAGACTCTGAAGGAGTTCATGGCTAGACATGGGGACGAGGTAACCTTGGTGTACAAGCACCTGCCCTTGACCAGCATTCACCCTGAGGCGATGGCGGCAGCGCGCGCCGCTTGGGCTGCTCACCGCCAGGGCAAGTTTTGGGAGTTCCACGACGAGCTGTTTGCCAACCAGTCCCAGCTGGGGGAGGAATTTTACGTAGCTACAGCCCAAAAGCTGGGCTTGAACGTGGAGAAGTTCAATCGGGATCGGCGCAGCCGGGCGGCAGAGCGGGCTGTACAGCGAGACATGGATCTGGCCTCTCAACTGGGCATCAGCGGTACCCCCCATTTCATCTTGAACGGCATTGCCTTCTCGGGGGCTCAGCCTTTGGAAGTGTTTGAGAAAACGCTGCAACAGGCCAAGCAGGCTCGCTAGGACTCCACCCCTGTCTCCCTCTCACGGTACGGCAGGCCTGAAGGGGGAGCATTTACTTCACAGGCAAAATGCGGGCATCAAACCCCGCCTCGGCTAGGCTGCGCCGCGCTCGTTCGGCATTGGCCCGCTGCCGGTAGGTGCCCACCTGAATCACTGAGCCGCGCACAAAGGCATCGGGCGCAAACTGCCGCACCTTGGGCAGCGCCTCTTCGCCAGCCTGAACCACCACCCAAAACCCGGCCGAGCTAGCCGCAGGCAAGGAGGGAGGAGAATCCCGAACCAGGATAGGTTGGGAGCGGCGCAGGTCAGCGGGAAAGATCCCTGCCTCGTAGCCGTGGCTAGCTAGGTAACGCACTTGCTCGCTGGCCGTTGCCAGATCGGCAAAGCCGCCGGTGCGCACAACCCGCCGGCTGTCGTAGATTAGGGGCAGGGATCCCGGCAGCAGGTGCTCCAAAGCAGCCAATTTCTCGCCGCTGGGATCGGCCACCAACACCCAATAGCGTTCCCCTTGGGCAGGCTCCTCAGGTGGTGAAGCGGCATTCTCTTCTGCCAGCGACACGACCACTGCCGGCAAGCCCTGAGCAGTCAGCCAACGGGCCTGTTCCTGAGCCAGCGATAGGCGAGAGAAAGTCCCCGTCTGTAGGGCAGGCTGGCCGCGGTAACGCACCTCTATAGCCTGGGGAAAGAAGCGGCGTACCCGCTCCTCCAGCCCTGGATCTCTGCTGGGGTTGGGCACTTGGGTGGCAAAAGGCCGCTGCGGGTCGAAAGGGGGAGCCGTTGGCGGGGCAAGAAAGGCCGGCGGCAGGGGTGGATCCCTGTCTTGGCGGCTCACCACCCGCACGGGCAGCCCTAGCTGTTCCAACTCGGCCTGGCGGCGTTGGGCGTGGCTGCGGTTGACAAACGTTCCCGCCAGAATGAAGACCTGGCCATCCCCCTGCACAAAATAGGCATCCGGCACCTGCCTGCGCACCTGAGCTAAGGCTTCTGGTCGCTCAGCCAGGACATGGACTTGGTAACGGATTAGGGCAAAGGCAGGCGGCAGGGCAAGGAGACTAGCCACCAGGGAGCTGCCCCACCAAGCCGCCATTGTCAGCCTTGGCCAAGCCCTGCTAGGCAAGAGACTAGTCTCTCCCCCCCACCTAGCCCACTGTCGGTCTCTCCTTTGGCGGCAGTGGCGCAGCCCAGCGTTCACAGGAGAAGCGCAATGAGGTCTACCTCCAGTATAGTGAGGAGGATTTGGCAACGCTTGCTGCCTGCACTCCCTAGAAGCGACGGCGACGGTAGCTGTAGCGACGCGGGACAGCAGGGGCAGGGGATCCTCCCAGGGAAAAGCGAATGATCTCAGTCTTGTAGGGTTGGGAGCCTTCCGTGTAGCGGGCAAGCTGAATGGCGGATCCCTGGCTAGAAGGAAGAGCTGGCAGAGAGGGATCCGGCCAGGTAGCTTCAAGGGCGATGAAAAACTGCGAGCGCAGCAGCACCTCCCAGGGGGAAAGGGGCTTGGTTTGCTCGGGCACCAGGCGGCCTAGCGCAATCTGAAGACGCGGCCCCCCTTGCCGGGATCTCCAGAGCTGACGCGCCAAACTCCCCAGGGACGCCTGCTCAGAGGATCGAACCAGCAGCTTCAGTCCCCTCAGGGGATTGAGGCTGTAGGTAAGTAGGAGAGAGTACATCGGCAGCCAGCCAGCGGAGGAGCGTTTTGGAGTAAGCTCAAAAAAGATCTCTAGGCTCACTGTAGCACTGCCATTTGGCTATCTAACTCCGGCGATGGCGGCAATCCTCGAGCAGCGCTGGCTATTCCAGCCTGAGGACCAGCCAAGGGCGCGCCAGTTGGCGGAGGCGGTGGGGATTTCGCCGCTGCTGGCTCAGATCCTGCTCAACCGCGGCCTCCGCAGCCCTGCCGAGGTTCGCCGCTACCTGCAGCCGGATCCCTCCTGCCTGCCGCCGCCCAGCCGGGACTTTGCCGACCTGCCCCTGGCGGTAGAGCTGTTGGAGAAAGCCCTGCGCCGGCAGGAGCCCATCGCCATCTGCGGCGACTACGATGCCGACGGCATGACCAGCACAGCCCTGCTGCTGCGGGCGCTGCGGGGCACGCCGGTGGTTTACCGCATTCCCAGCCGCCTTACGGAGGGCTATGGCCTTAACAGCCGCATGGTGCAGGAGCTGCACCGCGAAGGGGTGCGCCTTATCCTCACCGTAGACAACGGCATCGCTGCCCACGAGCCCATCCGTTTAGCCAAAGAGCTGGGGCTGGCGGTGATCGTGACCGATCACCACGATCTGCCCTCCCAATTGCCCCCTGCCGACGCCATCCTCAACCCCAAGCAGCTCCCAGAGTCGTCTCCCTACCGGGGAATGGCCGGGGTGGGGGTGGCCTACCTACTGGCCCAGGCCTTGGCGGAGCGCCGCGGCGATGAACGGCTAGGGCGAGTGGCGCTGGAGCTGTGTACAGTGGGCACCATTGCCGATTTGGCCCCTCTGACAGGGGTAAACCGCCTCTGGGTGCAGCAGGGGCTAGCCCTTTTGCCCACTTCCCAGGTGGCCGGGATCCGCGCCCTCTTAGCGGTGATGGGAATGACGGGATCCGCGGAGGAGCTGCGGCCAGAGTGGGTAGGGTTTGGCCTGGGGCCCCGCATCAACGCCATTGGGCGAATTGGCCGACCGGCAATGGGGATTCAACTGCTGACCACCGACGATCCCCAGCAGGCGGAGAAACTTGCCCGCCGCTGTGAACGCCTCAACCAGGTGCGGCAGGAGATGTGCAGCCGCATCGAGGCCGAGGCTTTGGAGCAGATTGCCCAGCGAGGGTGGGATCTGCCGCAGGAGCGGGTGTTAATCCTTTTGGGAACCCCCCAGCAGCGCTGGCACAAAGGGGTCATTGGCCTGGTGGCCGCGCGGCTGGCGGAGCGCTTTGGCTGTCCAGTATTTATCGGCAGCCAGTCGCGTCAGGGGGAGATTACTGGCTCGGCGCGGCAGGGGATCCCGGAGTTCGACGTGTTCCAGGCCCTGGAGTTCTGCAAAGATCTGTTTACCAAGCATGGCGGCCACCCAGCTGCCGGCGGCTTTAGCCTAAAAGCAGAGAACTGGCCCCTTTTGGAAAAGCGGCTGCGGCAATTGGCCCAACAGCGCCTGCAGCCAGAACAAATCCGGCCCCTGGTGCAGATTGACCTGGAGGTGGCGCTAGCTGACCTCACTCTTGACCTCTATCAAGAGTTGCAGCGCCTCCAGCCCTGCGGCATCGGCAACCCGGAGCCAGTCTTCTGTAGCCGCAACCTGCAGGTGCTGCAGCAGCAGCGATTTGGCCCCCGACCTGGAGCTGTGGGCGGTGTTTCCTCAGCCGAGGATGCCCCCAGCCACTTGAAGCTGCTGCTGCAGGATCCCCCTGAGTCTTGCCGATCCCCCCTGGAAGCCAGGGCCCGCCGCCGTCCCCTTTGGGCCACTGTCTGGCGAGGGGCCGCAGCCTATCCCCTGCCCGAGCGGATTGATGTTGCCTACACCCTCAAAGCCAGGCGGTGGGAAGACGAGACCCAACTAGAGCTGGAAATTCTCGGGATCCGGCCTGCCCAAGCGGCTAGTCCCGGAAAATCCTCCCCCTCCCAACAGAGAAGGGATCTCTCCCCCCTTCTTCTCTACCGCCCTGCTCCGCCTCTCATCCGATCGCTGCGGTGGCAGGTTGTGGACCGCTTTTCTGACCTCCTGCCCCAGGCGCAGGGAACCATCCTCTTCTACGGCTTTCGCCGTCCCACCTTGGTTCTGGCACCTGAGCGGCGCTCTCCGCTGACTCTTGACTACGACCGCCCCCAGGCGGGCCGCCGCTACGACCAATTGTGGCTGTGGAGCTGGCCCCCCTCTTTGGAGCACCTCAAGTGGCTGCTCCACTGCCTTTCTGGCGAAGCGCCGCTCATTGCCGTGCATCAGCAGACCGTGCCCCTACCCTCCGCGGCCACCCTACAACGGCAACTGCGCCACTACCTGCAAACCTATCCCCAGGTGGATCTGTTGCGCCTAGGCCAGCAGTGGTGGCTGTCGCCAGCGCTCCTGGTGGCGGGCCTGCGTTCGTTGGGGCATGCTTGCCCTGAGTTTGGTCCAACGGGATCCCTGGAAGAAGAGCTGGAGGCCCAACGGGCCTGGTACCGCAGCTCCTGGGAGCAAGTGGCTGCTCTGCTTCAGGGATCCCCAACGCCGCTGCTGCGCTATGGGGCTTAAACTGCTGCTTGGCTCTGACTACCACGGCAACGACCGGCTGATCCGGCAGGCCCTGGCTTATCTGCCGCAGGTGGATGGCTACATCAACTGCGGCGATTTCTGCTCCAAGGCCGGCAAGCCCTCCCGCAACGCCACCCAAGGCTTTCATCCGGCAGCCCCAGCCGAGGTAGCCCAGCTGCAGTCTTTCCTGGCGGCAGTGGATGGGCTAGGCAAGCCCTGGCTCTTTCTGCCCGGCAACCACGACCCAGCCGCCACAGTGTTGGAGGCCCTGGCCGGCAATTGGGGACAGGCCATTACCCAGTCCTGTTGCTTTGAGTGGCTAGGGCTGCAGGTGCTGGCAGTGCCCTGGACGCCTCCCTGCGGCTGGAGCTGGACGCTTACCCGCAGTCACCTGCAAGAGCTACTTGCCCTTTACAGCCAACTGCCGCATCGCATTGACCTGCTGCTTAGCCACGCGCCGCCGCGGGGCTTGTTGGACGAAGGGGGCAAGTGGTACCACCGCCGCATGCCTACTCTGCGTCCCCTTTTGGATCTGCTCCAGCCGCGCTACTACATCTGCGGCCACATGCACTGGGATGGGGGAAAGGTAGAACGGTGGGGATCTACCCTCGTCATCAACACAGCCTTGCACAACATGCTTTTGGAGATCCACTGAGAAGCAGAGAGCGCGGGCTTAACTGGTAGCCCTGCAGATTGCAGCCAAGCGCTCGGCTAAGATAGCGGAGCCAGATGAGTTTCACTCCCCATGCCCCGTTCCCTAGTTCTGGCCAGCAGCAACCCCGGTAAATGGCGGGAGTTTCACGCCTTTTTCCAGGCCCATGCTCCCCGGTGGGAGTTGCGTCCCCTGCCGACAGCGATAGAAGTGGAGGAAAGCGGCAGCACGTTTGTCGAAAATGCCCTTCTCAAAGCCAAGGCCGTAGCAACGGCTCTGGGGGAGTGGGCCATTGCCGATGACTCTGGCCTGGCGGTGGCAGCCCTGGGGGGTGCCCCTGGGGTTCATTCGGCCCGCTATGCCCCTGACGATGCCGCCCGCATTCAGCGACTGCTGCGGGAGATGGAAGGGATCTCCAACCGCCAAGCTACCTTCCACTGCGCCATCGCTGTAGTGGATCCCCAGGGCCAGGTGCAGGCATTGGTAGAGGGTCTCTGCCACGGAGAAATCTTGACCCAGCCCCGGGGAGAGGGGGGGTTTGGCTACGACCCGCTCTTCTGGGTGCCAGAGGTGGGGCTGACTTTTGCTGAGATGAGCCCAACGCAAAAAGAAGCCGTCAGCCACCGCGGCCAGGCCCTGAGGGCTCTCAAGGAGCAGTTGCTTACCCTGGAGCGCCGTCTAGGCTAGCTTGGAGAAAGAGCTGCAAGTCTAACTCGGTCTAGGAAGATGGGAGTGCCAGTCTTGCGTTGGGAGCCTGAAGAATGACCTTCTCTGAGGAGCGCGATCCAGACCGTTTTCCAGACGCAACGGCTGCTAGCGGCCAGGGGAATGCCTCTGCTCCCAGCAGCTCGGAGTCCCAAGGCCGGCGTTCCCCGCCTCCCCTGCCGGAGGAAGGTCCTGGCCCCTCTGAGGAAAGTGCGGAAGACTGGCTGGAGGATGAAGGGGCCCAGAACGACGGGAAGGCGTCCGCCGCTCCTCTTGCTGGGCGCGCGCTGCCAGCGGAGGAGGCTAAAGAGAGGGCCACCTCAGGCCGAGAAGCTGCTGCTGGATCTTCGCGGGCTGCTGATCGCATTAGGGGGACGGCGTCCTCTCGGCCCGGCCCTGCTGGACAAGCCTTGGTTCCCCGGCGCCTTGTCTCTAGCAACCGGGGCTTTGAGGGATCCGCCCGCTCTTCCGCCTATGCCGGCTCCTACAGGGGTGACTATGGCTCCACCTCCAGCTACGGGGGAAGAGGAGGATATGGAGGGGGAGGCCGCAGCGGCAGATCTTCAGGGGGGATCTCCTCCTCGGATCTGACGGCTTTGCTGGTGGTGGCCCTGCTGGCTTTTTTCGGAGGGTTTGCCATCCGCAACATCTTTGCCGAGTCGGGCGGCTTTGACGATGAGCGCCCCATTCGCGCTGCCAATGTGCCGGCGGCTTTTCGGGATTTTTGCTTTGCCTACAACGGCACCGCCTCCTTTACCGTGGTCCAACTCACCAGTGTCTCTGCCCTCACCGTGGCCTCGGTGCCCATCTACAAAGTGGATACCTGCACCATTCCCGTCAGCCAAACGGCCAATGCCCTGCAGGCCTTGGGCATCCGCGGACGGGCGAACACTCTAGGCCCCCAACTGGGGGGATCCAACCTCACCCTCATCCAGCTTCCCTTGGCCAGCAGCTTGGCCCGCGCCCTCTACAGCCAGTTTCCCGGCTTGGCTGCCCAAGGCGACGAGGCGCAGGTTTTGTCCCAACTGGAAACCACTATCAACAACGCCTTGCGTTCCAACCTCGAAGGGCTGGCCCTGCAAAACCTGCAGCCCACCAACATCCCCGATGTGTACGTGATGGTGCCAGGCCACTCCTTTGACTTGCAGCCACAGCTTGAGCTGCGCTAGTCCTTCGGCCAGGGATGGGGAAGTGTTCATCACTCTAGAAGGTGGGGAGGGGGTAGGTAAAACTACCCAGCAAGCCCTGCTTGCGCTGCAGCTTCGCCAGGCGGGCTATCCCTGTCTGTGTACCCGCGAGCCGGGAGGGACGGCGCTGGGCCGGGCGCTGCGGGAGATCTTGTTGCATGGGGATCCCCTGACGCCGCTGGCTGAGTTGTTTCTGTACGCGGCAGACCGGGCTGAGCATGTGCAAAAGTGTATCCTTCCCGCTTTGGCAGCCGGCCAGGTGGTGGTTTGCGACCGCTTCACCGATTCCACCCTGGCCTACCAGGGCTACGGACGGGGGCTGGATTTGCAGCAGGTTCGCCAGCTCAACCACTTGGCCACCGGCGGTCTGCAGCCGCACCTCACCCTGTGGCTGGATCTCCCGCCAGAGGTGGGGCTAGCGAGAAAGGCCTCCGGCCCGCTGGCGCGAACCGGGCTTGCCGACAGGCTCGAACAGGAGCGCCTGGAGTTTCACCGCCGCGTCCACCAGGGCTTCCAGACGCTGGCTGCCGCCGAGCCGCAGCGGATTGTCCGCATTGACGCCGAGGGATCCCCCTTGGAGGTGGCTGCCCGCATCTGGTCGGTGGTCAAGCCTCGCCTGCTGGCAGCAGTCCCAAGGCCCTAGACGAAAGGTTAAGATTTGGTTAAAAAGGGGGGAGCAGGGAGCGGCTCAAGCTAAGCTAGCCTGCCTAGGGCAAGGGGGTTTTGCCGCTCTTTGGAGTTGTTGTCGTGGGTAGAGGAGACTTGCGGTGGACATCATTGCTACTGAATCGAAAACTGAGAGCCTCGGCAAGACGGAGTCCTCGGAGTCACTCTTGCTCTCGTCTTCAAGCTTGCCCCCGCTAGCTGCTTTGGCCCACCAACTGCTGAGCCAGCAATGGCAGCGGCTGCAGAAGCATGTGGGGAGAGTGCTCAAGCACCACCCGGAGGCGGCAGAATCCCTTCATCAGATCCGGGTGAGCTTGCGCCGCATCGGCACCTGGGCGGAAGTGTTTCAGGGATCCCTGCGCCTGCCCAAGCCGCTCAGGCCCAAACGTTTGCGAAAGTTGATCAAGACGCTGGGCCCGCAGCGGGATCTGGACGTGTTGCTAGAAATCCTCCACGAACCCTGTTGGCAAGGGATCCCGGCAGACCAGCAGGCGGAGCTAGAGGAGCTGAAGGAAAAGCTGCAGCGGCGCCAAGCTCAAGCCGAGAAACACTCCCGCCGCATTTTGGCAGAGGAGGACTTCCTGAAGTTCCAGGCTGCTTGCGAAGAGTGGCTGATTTCTCCTCGCTACCGGCCTGCGGCCCAGCTTCCTGTGCAGGAGAGCTTGCCCCATCTTTTGGCGCCGCTAGTAGCGGCGTGGTTCCTGCAGCCGGGTTGGCGGATCCCGGCCTTCCCCGAAACCGAAGCTCAGGCTGAACAACTGCATGACCTGCGCAAAGCCACCAAACGCCTGCGCTACCAGCTAGAGTTTTTTGCCCCCTTCTACGGAGAGACCCTCCAAAGCTGGGTGAAGGCCCTCAAGCGTCTGCAGGAACAGTTGGGCCGCTTTAACGACTTGCAAGTTCTACAGGCCCAGCTACCTGCCGACTCAAGCTTGCAGAACTGGCTGCAGGAACAACAGAAGCTGGCTCTCCAAGATTGGCCCACGCAGCAACAGCGTTACTGTAACCCTGCCGAGCAGCAGCGGCTATATCAGTTGCTCTTCTTGGTTGGGGAGAACAGCAACGGGGAAGTCCAGGTGGTAGGCTAGAGCAGGGATTTGAACCGCAGTTGGCTGGACAGGATCGCTCCAGATCCACGGCTAGGTGTAAGGGCGACGTCCAGCTCCACTAGGTGTGAAAATGCCCATGAAAAAGAGAATTGCCACGGCCGTTGCTTTGCTCTGCTGTCTACTGGCCCTACTTTTCTTTTGGCGCTTAGGAACTGCTGCCCGAAAACCAACCCTCCAACTCTACATCTGGTCGGAATACATTGACCCAGCCATTCTCACGGCCTTTGAGAAAGCCACTAACAGCCGCGTAGTGGTGAGTGTGTACGAGTCCAACGAGGACATGATTGCCAAGCTGCGGGGGGGCGGCGTCAGCCAGTACGACATTGTCGTGCCCACCGACTACGTTGTGCCCAACATGGTGGAGCTGGGCCTGCTGCAGCCTCTCAACAAAAACCTCATTCCCAATCTCCGCAACCTGGACGAGAAGTTTGTCGGCTTGCCCTTTGACCCAGAAAACACCTACACCGTTCCCTACCAGTGGGGCACCACCGGCATTGGCTACCGCAAAGACCGCCTGCCGGAAAACTTTGAGCGTTCCTGGGGGCTGATCTTTGATCCTAAGCAGCAGTACGGCCCCTTTGTGATGATTGACGAGATGCGCTCTATGCTTGCGGCTGCCGCCTTCTACCTGGGCTTTGACCCCAGTACTACCGTTCCCGCAGAGCTGCAGCAGATTCAGGAGCTGTTGATTCAAGCCAAACGCCGCAGCGCCGGTCTCATTGGCGGGGTGGGCGGCAAAAATCAACTGGTCTCCGGGACAGCCAATGTGGCGGTTGTCTACAGCGGTGATGCCCTGCAAGCTGCCGAAGAAAATCCCAACATTGGCTACTTTGTCCCCCGCGAGGGCGCCCACATTTGGCTTGACGTGATGGCCATCCCTGCCAAAGCTCCTAACCCAGAGCTGGCCAACCGCTTCATCAACTTCATTCTGGAGCCGGAAATTGGCGCCCAACTGAGCAACTACAACCGCTTTGCCACCCCCAACGCTGCTGCCCTACCCAGGATCAACCCCCGGGATCGCCAAAACCCAGCTATCTATCCCGATGAGACGACCTTTGCCAGGCTAAAGTACCTCAAAGTGCTGTCGCAGGAGCAGCTACGTCTGGTTGACGCTGTCTGGACTGCCGTCAAAAGCAGCTAGGGATCCACTGCCTGCGGCTTGTTAGCTCTCGACACAAAACTTGACACTTTTTAATATCTGAGCCACATTGGGAATGTCACCTACTGATGGAGTTGCAGCCATGGAAAACCAAGAAGCTAAGTTTGGCTTTACGCCCTTTGCCGAAAAATGGAATGGCCGGCTGGCGATGCTGGGCTTTGTAATTGGCGTTTTGACCGAGCTGCTCACGGGCCAAGGGATCCTCTCTCAAATCGGCCTGATGTAATCCCAAGCCCTGGCACAGACCCTTTCTGCTCGGCTGGCAGCCGAGCTTTTGCTTTGCTAAGGCTCTACCCCCTACAAATTCTGCAAGTACTGGCAAATGTCGGCTAGGATGCGCTCCAGCTCCTCTAGGCCCTGGGAAGCCCTGGCCCATTCTGGTGCAGCACTGTCCAGGGATCCCTGCTGGGCCAGTTGCACCCCCAGGTGCTCGAGCTCGCGGGCTGCTTGAGAAAAGGCATGGGCCCCCACGTTGGCGCTGGCTCCCTTGAGGCGGTGGGCAATTTTCCTCAAGTCTTCGGCGTTACCCGCTGCAACGGCTTGGCGCAGCCGCGGCAACTGGTTCTGGCAATCCTGGACGAACACCTGCAGCAGCTCCCGCTGAAACTGGCTGTCGCCGCCCGTAACCCGCTCCAAGCAAGCCGAGTCGATGGGATAGGGCAGCGTGGGATCAGAGCTGCCGCTGGCACCCTTAGGAGAAGGCGGAGCGGGCGAAGCCACCTCGGAGGTAGGCCCATTGGCTGCTCCTAGTGCGGAGGAGGCGATCTGGCGGCTCCAGTAGTTGATCACTCTCTCCAAATCCTCCTTTAGCACCGGCTTACTGAGATAGTCGTCCATCCCTGCTTGCAGGCAGCGCTCCCGATCCTCGTGCATAGCGTTGGCCGTTAGGGCAATCACCACGGTGTGGTGGCCGGATCTCCGTTCCTGTTGGCGCAGACGGCGCGTGGCCTCGTAGCCGTCCATCACCGGCATTTGGCAATCCATGAGAATAAGGTCATATCTGACCTGCTGTAGGAGATCCAATACCTCCTGACCATTGGCCACCACATCGGCCTTGTAGCCCAAACTCTCGAGCTGGCGCAAAGCCACCTTTTGGTTGACAGGGTTATCCTCTGCCAGCAAAATGCGCAGCGATTGACGGGGACGATCCTCCCTGGGGGTCGTCTGGGGGAGGACGGGCCTCATTCCCAAGAGCGAAGTGGATAAACCAGAAGATTTCCCCAGGGCCATGACCAGCGCTTCCTGCAGACGGCTTTGCTTCACCGGCTTAACCAAGTAGGCGGCAAAGCCAATCTCAGCGGCGCGGCGGGAGTGCTCCCCCAGTCCCAGTGAAGTCATCATCACCAGTTGCGTCTGGGACAGTTCCGGATCGGCTTTGATCCAACGGCCCAAGGTCTTCCCATCCACCTCCGGCATCTGCATATCCAAAACGGCCAGGGGGAAGGGTCTGCCTTCCCGAACGGCTTGGCGCAGTTTGTCCATAGCCTGATAGGCATTTTCGGCCTCTTCCACCACCATTCCCCAAGCCGTGGCCTGGCAGCGCAGGATCTTGCGATTGGTGGCGTTGTCGTCCACCACCAACAGCCGCTTGCCCTGCAAATCCACCGGGATGCGAACAGCAGGCTGGGAAAGCTGATGCACATAAGGCTGTCGCTCCAGAGTCAGCTCGACGCTGAAGGTGCTGCCGCGGCCCTCCTCGCTCTCTAGGAAGATCTTGCCCCCCATCAGCTCTGTCAGTTGTTTGCAGATGGCCAGGCCAAGTCCTGTGCCCCCGTACTTGCGGGTGGTGGAGGCATCCACTTGGGTAAAGGGCTGAAACAGCTTGGCTTGGGCCTCCTTGGGGATCCCGATCCCTGTATCCCTTACCGAAAGCCGGAGCTGGACGTGGGTGGTTGTTTCCTGCATCAGCTCGGCCTGGATGACCACCTCCCCTTGATGGGTAAACTTAATGGCATTGCTTACCAAATTGTTGAGGATTTGCCGCAGGCGCGACGCATCCCCCCGCAGATAGCGCGGCACTTCCGGCGGCATGAGCACTGCCAGCTCCAGGCCCTTGGCGTGGGCAGTGGAAGCAAACAGATCCGCCACCTCTTCCAGACACGAGCGGAGATCGAAATCCAGGATCTCCAGCTCCATTTCCCCGGCCTCCAATTTGGAGAAGTCCAGGATGTCGTTGATGAGAGTCAGCAGCGCGTCGCCACTGACGCGGATAGTCTCCACAAAATCCCGCTGCTCTGGGGTAAGGGGCGTCTCCAGCAACAGCCCCGTCATCCCCAACACCGCGTTCATGGGGGTGCGGATTTCGTGGCTCATGGTGGCTAAGAAGCTGCTCTTGGCCTGGGCAGCCTGCTCTGCCGCTTTGCGGGCTTGTTCTAGCTCGAGGCTGCGCTTTCTCTCCCGCTCCAAAAGGGCTGCTTGGGTGAGGGCAATGCCGATTTGGTTGGCCAACTGCGATAGCAGCTCAATCTCAAACGGCTGCCACTGGCGGGGTGCCGAGCACTGGTGAGCCAGCAACAGCCCCCACAGCCGCTGCTCCATCAATAGGGGCGCCACCAGGTTGGCCTTGACCTGCATTTTTCGCAGCAGCTCCAGGTAACAGGGCTCCAGCCCTTCGGTCTCCACGTTGCTGACGGCGCGAACGCGGCCCTGGCTGTAGAGCTGGGCGTACTTTTCCTGAAAACAGGGATCCTCGATCACCTCTCCCATCAAGGAGGGGATCCCCGGCTG
>NZ_JANSJL010000095.1:31013-32760 GCF_047502745.1 Synechococcus sp. F70.1 | reverse complement strand
AGTCGGGGTGGATGATGTCGAAAACCCTCATTTGCTGGATTTGAGTTTCGTCGTAGCCCAGGGTTTCTTTCCAGGCGCGGTTGACATACAAAAAGCGCCCTTCGGCATCCACGCTCTGGATGAGGTCGCTGGCATTTTCAAAGAGATCCCGGTAGCGCTCTTCGCTTTCTTTCAGGGCCAGCTCCGCCAGCTTGCGGTCGGTGATGTCGATGCCAGTGCTTATGAGAAACTCTGCCTCACCGTTGGCACCGATTAAGGCGGTATTGGTCCAGTCAATCAGCCGCAGTGCCCCTTGCTTGGTGCGCCAGAAGTTTTCATGGCGGTTCAAGAATAGGGAGGGATTGCCCCTGAGCTGTTCAAAAGCCTGCTTTACACCAGGCACATCTTCCGGCGGGATCAAACCCACCTCCCACAGTAGCCGGTTCTTAACTTCTGCTAGCGAGTAGCCAGAGAGCTGCTCAGCAGCGCGGTTGAAGCGCAGGATGCGCCCTTCCGGATCCATGACCACTACCAACGCCCCTGCCGTATCGATAACCGCGTTGGTAAAATCTCGCTCTTGCTTGAGGGATCGTTCTGCCTCTTCTCGCTCGGCAGTCTCCCGGCGGATGAGGAAGTAAACGGCGCTCAGAACCAGGTAAGTGAAAATCAGCCCCCCCAGGGCAACAAGATTGGTTCTCACCCAGGTTAACTGCAGTTCCTGGCTGCGTTGCTCCAGAAGGCGATTCTCCTCCTGCTGCAGCACCCGAATCAACTCGACAATTTGCTCCGTTAACCTTGGCCCTTCGCTGCTTTCTAGAGCTTCCTGAACGGCAGGTAGCCCCTCTTGCTCCCTCAGCCGGATCAAGTCTTGGATGACTCGTCGCCGTTGCTCCAGCAGCAGCTCTAGGCGCTTCAGGCGCTCTTGCTGCAGGGGGTTGTCAGCAGTGAGCTCTTTCAACAAGCGCAGATGGGTGGAGGTGGCTTCAAGGCTGGCTTGGTACTCACTGAGATAGCGAGGATTATTGGTCAGAAGATAACCATATTGACCGGCCTCGGCGGCGCAGGTTTCCGCCAACAATCCCTCCAAGCTTTGGATTGCTTTCAGAGTGTGGGCCACTCGGCTTGTCAGTTGCGGCAGTTGAGAGGCATTCCGCTGAGCTGAGTAGGTGATCCCGCCCAGAAGCAAGGCAGCTAGGCCAAAACCGGCGGTAACTTTGAGGAGAAAGCGGTTTTTGCGGGCAGGTTTAGTATCCCCCGACTTAGGCAGCAGAGGCGTCTGAGCCAGTTCCCTCAAGCTACGGCGCAGCTCCAACTGAGCTACTACCTGATGGGCCAGAGCCTTGAGCTGCTCCAATTGCTCCGGGCTAAGCTGCCGAGGCTGATAATCGACAACGCAAAGCGTGCCTAAGGCTTGCCCTTCTGGAGTTACCAGAGGGATGCCAGCATAGAAGCGGATGTGGGGCTCTTGCGTAACAAGCGGGTTGTCGGCAAAGCGCGGATCCTGAGTGGCATCGGGCACCACCAGCGGCTCTTGGGGAGACAAGATGGCGTGGGCGCAGAAGGCCACATCCCGGGGAGTCTCCTGCACATCGACGCCGAATTTGGCCTTAAACCACTGGCGGTGTTCGTCGACAAGGCTGACCAGAGCAATGGGCGTGCCGCAGATGTAGGCGGCAAGGCGGACGATCTCGTCAAAGGCAGTTTCAGGTGCCGTATCGAGAATCTGATACTGCCGCAGGGCAGCCAGCCGCTCTTTTTCGTTGGGAGG
>NZ_JANSJL010000095.1:0-30913 GCF_047502745.1 Synechococcus sp. F70.1 | reverse complement strand
CTGGATGAGCTGTCTGCATTCTCGCCCTGCTCAGCAGCTCCGTCAGACGAGGCAAAATTACAGGCCCAGACCTGACCTATCCAGATCCGCTGTAGGCAGAAGAGAAAAAAGCTGGTCGGATCTCAGTCTCGACATTCGTACTGGTGTCAAAGCCAGGGAAGATTGATACAATAAACTCCAGTCTATGGTGTTAGTTAAGATGACCAGGCTATTTCCTATCGTTCGTATGGGAACTTCAGGTTGAAACTTTTTAACAAAGGGCTTAGCATGATACCACAAGCTCGGCAAAAGGAGGATAGCTTTAGCTACGCAAAAGCTCCAAGATAGCCTGGTAGAGGCCTTGAGCATTGATGGCGCCTTGGGGGTAGCACTGGGGGATTGGAAAACCGGGATGTGCCTGGGATACAAGGGTACCAACAGCCCTGCCTTTCCCGAAGCTAATCTAGAGCTGGCTGTTGCCGGAAACACAGAGGTGATCCGCGCTAAGATGCGAGTTGCGGAGTCCCTTGGATTCGCTGACAGAATTGAAGAGGTACCACCTGATGTATCTACTCAGGAATATACCTGGCTTGTTTTTCTATCTGGCCCTGGATCGAGAGAAAGGAAACCTGGCCCTTGCCCGTATTAAGCTGGCTCAAATTGAAAAGAAGCTGACTCTGTAAGAGGAAGTAGAGGTGAAGCCAGAGATCTTAGCTGTACTTAGATGCGGAACCGGGGACTTGAACCCCGATGGCATTGCTGCCACTAGAACCTGAATCTAGCGCGTCTACCATTCCGCCAGTTCCGCAGCGATCTATAAGTCTGCCCAAGAAAAGGGATCCCTGTCAAGGGCAGAGGCAGGTTCTGCAAAGGGATCCTACTCTTATGCTAAGCTCGGCTGCGCACGCAATGGATCCAGAGCGCTAACTTTGGCGGCTTTTACGTTTGTTTGCGAGGGCACCTGCCCCAACACACAGGCGCGGGCGGGATATTTCATCACCCCCCACGGCGAAATTCCCACCCCTTGCTTCATGCCGGTGGGAACTCTGGCCAACGTGAAGACCCTCACCCCTGCCCAGCTTAAGGAAACCGGTGCCCCCATCCTTCTCTGCAACACCTACCACCTCCACCTGCAGCCTGGCGAGAGCATCATCCAAGAAGCAGGGGGGCTACACCACTTTATGGGCTGGCCGGGCCCCATCCTCACCGACTCGGGGGGTTTCCAGGTCTTCAGCCTCAGCGCCATTCGCAAAATTGACGAGGAAGGGGTGACCTTCCGCTCCCCCTACGACGGGCGTCTGGTTCGCTTTACCCCTGAGCTTGCCATTCAAATCCAAAATGCCTTGGGCGCGGACATCATCATGGCTTTTGATGAGTGTCCCCCCTACCCTGCTAGTCCAGAAGCGGTAGCTGCAGCGGTGCGGCGAACCAATCAGTGGCTGAAGCGCTGTGTAGAGGCCCATCGCCGTTCAGATCAAGCCTTGTTTGGCATTGTCCAGGGAGGGGTTTACCCAGAACTGCGCCACCAGGCGGTGGAAGAGGTCTGTCGGTTGGATCTGCCGGGCTATGCCATTGGCGGGGTGAGTGTAGGAGAGCCAGTGGAGCTGATGCACGCCGTGGTGCGGCAGGTAGCTCCTCGACTGCCCGCAGATCGCCCTCGCTACCTTATGGGGGTGGGCACCTATGCTGAGATACGGGCCGCAGTGGCTGCTGGAGTGGATTTGTTTGACTGCGTGATCCCCACCCGTTATGCTCGCCATGGTACGGTAATCAGCCGGGGCAAACGCTGGAACATCAAGAATGCCGAACACCGCCGCAGCCTAGATCCCATTGATCCCGACTGTCCCTGCTACACCTGCCGCCACTTTAGCCGCGCCTATCTGTGTCACCTCATCCGCGCAGGGGAGCTCCTGGGCTACACTCTGCTTTCTATCCACAACATCACTGAGCTAGTGCGCTACATGCAGAAAATGCGCCAGGCCATCCTGGAAGGTAAGTTTCACGAAAATTGGGATCCCTGGAGCTAAGCCGGCCAGAAGTCTCTACCTTGTTTTCAAAGCCCACCGCGGACCTAATCGCCGGCACACCCTGTGCAGGACAGCGTTGTGTCTGCGGCTCAGGCTTTAATGGACTACGCTGAGCGCTACGCTCTGGCCCTAATCTCAACTTTGTAGCTCTGCGCCTATCTTCCGCAGCTGCCTGCCTGCTACTTTGCTCACGGCTCTACGACGCCGCTGCCGAGGCCGAGCTTCTGGAGCAGTTGCAGCAAGTGGTTGAGTCGAGGATTTAGACAGCAGCCTCCTAGATTGGTACGGGCGTTAAAGCTGGCAGGTACGGCGGCTGCGCTCTAGCTCCGGCTCGATCCAGGAGAGGGAGAAGTGACTCACGCAGGACAACTGCGGGAAGCGGCGGGCCAGGGCTGCCATCTGAGTTTCTAGACTGGGGCGGTTTCGCTGCGCTTGTCCCCACAGCCCAGCAATAGCGGGACAAACAAAGGTTTGGGGAGAAGCTACAGCCAAAACTCGCTCCACTTGCTTGACCACACAAGAGCTGTCCTCGCACTTGGCATAGGCCATGGGGTGCCATTCCATGTTTGGATCAAAGCGATCCCAAGGCTGGAGGCGAGCATCAAACCCCTCTCCTACCTTCAGGTTGCCATCGGGGAAAAAGACAGCCCCGCTTGGAATTCCCCTTTTCCAGACGAGCTGGGCAGCTTGTCGAAGGTAATCGAGCACCCCCTGGCGAGCGAACTCAACGCTGAGCTCCCAGAGCTGCTGCTGCCAGCGTACTTGGCGAACGGCGGCAGGAGGGGTGGGCGTGGGAGAAGGAGTGGGAGCCAAGTTGCTCTTCCCTGAATGGGCAGGGGTGGAATGCTGCTCTCCCTGCCGATTCTTGCTTGCTGTGCTCTGGGTAACCCAGGTCGATAGCTCTGGAGAAAATACCCATTCCTCAGTCGCGCTGGGCCTGGGATCCCCTGGCCGACGCCACTTCGGCTCTTCAGAATAGGTGGCATCCAGGTGGAGAACATCCGCTACGGTAATGTAGCCCTGACTTAGGTAACGCTCCAGCAAGGCTCGCCCCGCTGGGTTTTCTGCCAAGTCCAGGTAGGCCTGTCGGGCCCCCTCCCCGTGGATCCACAGATCCCGGACGTTAGTGGCTAGGCTTGAGGCCCCCGAGCCGCGGGGATAGCGAATGTAGTCGAAGAGGATTCCGTCCGGCTGCCGCTGCAAGATCCGGCGGATGAGCTCGGCAAGATCCCGTCGCGCCAGGGGGTGAAAGGGATCCACAAACACTTCATCGGGGCTACCCAAATCTTCGGGGAGGGCTGCTGCCGGATCCAAGAGGGTAGCAAGGCCACGACCGTTGCGGGCCAAGACGGACTGGCGATCCGGGCGCTGACCGTAGCTGTAGCCGAAATTGAGGGAAGACACCCACGCATAAGCCGAAAGCCCCCGCCGTCGCGCCGCCTTGAGAGCCAAGTCCAGCAAATCGGCATTGGGCTGCAGGCTGGGCCAGATCCCTCCTGCCCCATCCGGCAAGATGGAGCGGCCGTCGTGCAGGGTCTCGATAAAGACGCGGTTGTAGCCTAGGTTCACCACTTGGTCGAACACCTGATCCAGCACGCCCGGATTGGCATCACAAGGATGCAGGCGCACCCAAATGGCCTGGACTTGCGGCCAACGGCGGCTGCGGCAGGCGAGCAAGGCAGCGCGATGTTCGGCTAAAACTTGGGTGTATTCGGCCCAAGCCGCATCCGACTGGGCAGCCCGCTGGCGCAGTTGAGCCTTGCGCGCCACTTCCTCCGGTGGCTGGCGGCAGTAGGCGTCAAGCCGAAAAGCCAGGGGAGATCCCCCTGGGAAAGAGAAATGGCCTGGCCACTGGAATTCGGCTTGGGCAGCACTCCTGGGCCCCAGCAGTATCAGGGCGCCAAGCACACCTGCCAGCCAGGGGATTCCGGGTTTTTTCCACTGCTGCCTTGGCAACCCCAACACCCTTAACTCCTACAGAAGCCTTAGCCCCGTCTCTCCCTAGAGATCGGCAAACCAAAGGCAATTGTTCCCGCCTAGCCAAGCCAAAGGACAACACCGCCAGAACTCGATATCCCCCGACTTTCGCATCTTCTGAGGTCAAGACTCAATTCGGTACTTAGCCAACTGCTGTCGAGCTGCCTGCCGCATTACCTCCACCGGCACAGGCTTGCCCCCCAGCCAGAGGGAGAGAGCTTTGGCCCCCTGGTGAACCAGCATCTCCAGACCACTGATGGGGGTGTGGCCCAGCTCAGCCGCCATGCGCAGCAGCGGCGTGGGATCCGGTACATAGATGAGGTCATAAACAACGGCGCCGGCAGGCAATAGGGCCAGTTGTTCCGAGCTAAGAGGGGAAAGTTCAGTAGCAGAGCCCGGCTTCTGCATGCCCACGGGGGTAGTGTTGACCACAAGGCGAGTTTCGGGCAAGCGGCGATCCAGCTCGGCCCAGCTTAGCGTCTCCAGCTGCGGCCAGGTTTGCTGCAGGGCCTGTAACTTCTCAAGGGATCGCCCAGCCACCCGCACTGGCCCCAGCCCCAACTCCAAACAGCCCTGGATGGCCGCCCGCGCCGCCCCGCCAGATCCCAGGATTAGGACAGGGATCCCTTTCTCTAAACCCAGCAAAGGTTGAACAAAGCCGTCGATGTCGGTGTTGGTGCCACCCCAGCCTCCCTCGGGCAAGGCGTAGACGGTGTTCACCGCTCCCACCGCTGCCGCCCGCGTTTCCACCTGGCTAAGCAAAGGCAGAATGGCCTGCTTGTGAGGAATCGTTACGTTAAACCCCCGCACCCCGATGGCTGCAAGCCCTGCCACCGCCACCGCCAAGCGCTCTGCCTTCACGGGAAAGGGCACATAGCAGTAGTCTTCTCCCATGGCCGCCAAAGCGGCGTTGTGCATCGCTGGGGAGAGGCTGTGGGCTACCGGATCCCCAACTAGGCCCAGCAACTGCGTGCTTCCCGAAATGCGTCTTTCCACCCCCACTCCTCCAGGGATTCAAGTCTGGGCTTTTTGACGGCTAGTAGCGGATCTCAAGAGTCACTTGGGCGCGCACTGTCTGTTGTCCCCCTTCTACTGGCGTGGTGGCTGCCTGGAGGCGGGCATACTCCGCTCCACCCATGCCTGCCAGAGGAACCGGGGGTTGGACATAGCTGTCGCTGTGAATCTGGATGCGTTCCACGGAACGGATGCTCAGGTTCAAGGCCCCCAGCACGTCGCTGGCTTGGCGTCGAGCATCTTCCACAGCCTGGGTTAGGGCCCGGCTGCGTGCTTGCAACAGGGCGGCCTCATTGGCTCGGAAGCTGACCGACTCCACCTGGGTGGCTCCAGCAGCCACGGCTTCATCCAGCACTTGTCCTGCTCGGGCTATGGGCACCTCAAATTGGAAGCGGTTTTGCCCCTGGATCCCTGTCAGGCGAGGCGGGCTCTTTTGGTAGTCGTATTGGGGATAGAGGGAAATGCCGGTGGTTTGCAGGGCGCTGACCTGCAGCTCTTTGAGGCGGTTGACCAGCCGCTCCGAACGCTCAGCCAGCTGCTGTTGGACAGATTGGGCCGTATCCCCTTGGATCACTACCCCCAGCCGGATCACCGCAATTGAGGTTTCCACGGCAGCCGATCCCTGACCGGTTACAGTCAACGTTCGGGATCCTTTGTCGGGACTGGCCATCGCTCCTCCATTGCTGCCGACCACACCCCACGCTAACACGGCTAGCGCTAGCCCAAGAGCTAGCCAAGGCGCCCACTTCCTTTTCCAGCTGTTGCCCCCCTTCATTTCTTTCACCCCCCAGGAGTTCAACCGCTCCTCTAGCCGGTCGGACAAAAGCCCCAACCATCGGTTCCCTCACCTCACCCAGACGGTGCGTTCTTGCCCCATCCCTTATCGGCCCAGAGCAGCAGAAGCCAGGTTGCTGCCTATCTCAGCTAAGGGCGCTTCCACCTCTGAGATTCTCGGGCAAGCCGTATGATTTGATTAGGGCAAGGTGGTGGGACTTGAGAATGGCCGAATCAAGACTGCGCAAGCTGCTGCATGATCTTGATGTTGAGCTGCAAAAGGCCTCTGGCTTGGAGGAAAAGCAACGGCAGCAAATTGCCGCCATCTGTCAGGAAGTGGAAGCGCTGCTGGCCGAGATGGGAAGCCAACAAGACCGAGGGCTAAAGGATCGCCTGGAAGAAGCACTGGCCTTGTTTGAAACCTCTCACCCCAACCTCACCCTGATCCTGGAGCAGCTGATCGACACGCTGGCAGGGATGGGTTTGTAGCTCCGAAAGGCAGTGAACAACCGGAGCCAAGGCTGCTTGGATTCGGGTAGAAAAACTGCTGGCCTGGACGCCCGAGCAGAGTGCCGCCAATAGCCGCAAGATCCAAGACCTTCGAGAAAGCCATTCCAAGCTGGCCAAATTGGACCCGCCCCGACTAGGCCCACCTGGTCAAGCAGGCTGAAGGAGAAACTCAGAGGCAGCTCTAATCTTCATCCACTTCTCCCCACTCCAACAAGTGGGCATAAGGAGCCACCAGCTTGGGAGAGTAAAAAGCAACGGCCTGCAGTAGGCGCCAGTCTTCCAGGCAGTCGAAGAGGTTAGGGTACTCGTTGCGCTCCAGCCGCTCTGCAATAGCTGCCACATCAGCTGCAGTGAATTGGCGGGGATCCACACCCTTAGAAGGGGCTTTCACCTTGGGTTGGGCAGGCATAGGCAGCCTGAAACGCTACAAGCCAATCTTAGCCTCTCCTGGTTTCCCACTCCTCGGCTTGCCTAGCGGAGGATCTCAGCGTCCAAAACAGGCTCTGTCTGGGTGACGCGGTAATAGCCGGCCTGAGTACGAACTGAGGCTTGATAGGGGCTAGGCAAATCCAAAGAGCGCAAGGGCGGGATGTTAGTGCGCTGGTTTAGCAAAGCGGTGAAGAAGGCAGTGACTCGCTTGGCCTGGGAGCGCACCACCTCTTCAGGGAAAGCCACTGGATCCACCTCCCTGCCCTTATCCAACAGAATCTCATCCAAGGTATTCCCCACCGGGTAAGAAGGATAGGCAATTTGGCCAAAGACAGCCCTTGCCGGGATCCCGGCGGCTAAACACCCTAGAACCATCGCCAAGGCTAGACGCATGTTCCGTAATTCCCTTTACGCTACAGCTTGTTCCTCAACACGGGAAGATCTGGGCGCTGCCCATCAACCTTTACCCCCGGGGAGCTTACCGCTTGACTGGCAGCTAAGGCGGATTCTACCCAAACTGCCTCGATTGGCAACCGCATACGGATTCCAACATGACAAGGGATCCCAATGCTGACTAGGATCGGGATGCCCTCTTTAGGAAGCGTTGCCTGTGAGTGTTCGCGTTCGCCTTGCCCCCAGCCCAACTGGCAACTTGCACATTGGCACAGCCCGGACAGCAGTGTTCAACTGGCTCTATGCCCGCCGCCATGGTGGCCAGTTCATCCTGCGCATCGAAGACACTGACCGCGAGCGCTCTTCCCCCCGCTACACCCGTAATATCCTCGCGGGGCTAGCCTGGCTGGGGCTGGACTGGGACGAAGGGCCCATTTACCAGTCCAACCGCATGGCGCGCTACCGGGAAGTGGTGCAGCAGCTTCTGGATCGGGGGCTGGCCTACCGCTGCTATGTCACTGAGGAGGAGCTGGAAGCCATGCGGGCTGCCCAAAAGGCCGCTGGCAAAGCCCCCCGCTACGACAACCGCCACCGTTTTCTCACCGAGGCGCAGCGACGGGCCTACGAAGCTGAGGGGCGGCAGCCGGTGATCCGGTTTAAGATTGAGGAGCCGATGGAGGTCTCGTGGGTGGATCTCATTCGCGGCCCCATTACCTGGAACACCCAGGACTTAGGTGGGGACATGGTCATCGCGCGGGCGGATGGCTACCCTCTCTACAACTTGGCAGTGGTGGTAGACGATATTGACATGGGAATCACCCACGTCATCCGTGGCGAAGACCACATTGGCAACACGCCCAAGCAGATCTTGCTCTACCGAGCGCTGGGGCATGAACCGCCGCAATTTGCCCATTCCCCCCTGATCCTAAACCAAGAAGGGAAGAAGCTCTCCAAGCGGGATGGAGCCACTTCGGTAACCGAGTTTCAGCAAATGGGCTTTCTGCCCGAGGCCCTCAAAAACTACCTGGCTTTGCTGAGTTGGTCTCCCCCAGATGGGGAAGAAATTTTCTCGTTGGAAAAAGCAGCTACCCTGTTTGACTTTGACCGAGTCAACCGGGCTGCTGCCCGTTTTGACTGGGACAAGCTGAACTGGATCAACAGACAGTACATCAAGCGGCTTTCGCCAGCGGAGCTGGTGGAGCGGCTTACCCCCTTTTGGCAGGCGGCGGGGTTTGACCTGGGATCGGTGCCCGATTCCAGTTGGCTAGAGGATGTGGCTCGCCTAGTGGCTGACGGCATCGACCGCCTGGCGGAGGCCCCTCCCCTAAGTCGCTTTTTATTCGTAGAGCCCCTTAGCTACAGCTTGCCTGCGCTGGAACAGTTGCGCTTGCCGGGAGTGGCAGAGGCAATGGCAGCCATGGCATCTGCGTTGGCTGCTGCCGAGCTGCCTCAGCCAGTTACTGCTGAGAGCCTGCAGCCACTGGTGGACCAGGTGGCCCAAAGCCAGGGGATGAAAAAGGGCTTGCTCATGAAAAGTTTGCGGGCGGCCTTGACTGGCGAGTTGCAGGGGCCAGATTTACTGACCTCTTTTGCCCTGTTGCACCGGCGAGGCTGGGCCTTGGGGCGGCTGCAGGCAGTGCAGAAGGTGGTGGGCTGACTAGGACGCTGACTGCTCTGCCTTTGCAGGCTTTTGTCAGGGTGGCAATTGTTGCTCTTCTTTGCCACCGGCCAAGCTGTGGATCTGGGCCTGGTACTCAGCTTCCGTCAGCAGTTGCTGCGGCTGCCGATCCAGGAACAACCGGCCCAAGAGGTGATCGTACTCGTGCTGGAAAATTCGTGCTGGGAAGTCCTGCCAAGTCACTCTCTGCCGGACACCTTCTGGGGTGTAGTACTCCACCTCCACCTCGCGGGCACGGGCCACTAGGCCACGGCAGTTGGGCACGCTCAAGCAGCCCTCCCACCCTAGCACCTGCTCGTCGCTCAAGGCCAAGGGGCGGGGGTTGAGCATCACCAGCGGCTCCATTTGGGGAGCGTCGGGATAGCGAGGGTTGGGACGGGAGGCCACAATGATGACCTGGAGGGGGGATCCCACCTGAGGGGCCGCCAAGCCCACCCCCTGGGCCTCTTTCAAAGTGGCAAGCATTTCTTCAATGAGGTTTTGCAAAGCCGGCGTTCCAAACTCAGTGACCGGCTCAGCTACTTGAGTCAGGATGGGATCCCCCAGTTGGCGCAGGCGCAAGGTCATGTTCCCTCCGCAGGCTCTCCAGCATTGGCTAGCGATCTTTGCGGCTGGCTGCTGTCTCCAGAGCGAGCTTGGAGCGCTTTAGCCCCTCTGGGACAGGAATGGGGTAGTGGCCGGTAAAGCAGGCAGAGCAAAAAGAATTGGGATCCTGGCCTGTGGCCGCCAGCATGCCTTCCCAGCTCAGGTAGGCCAAAGAGTCCACCCCGATTTTCTCAGCAATTTCTGCCACCGAATACCTGGCGGCAATCAACTGGTCTTGGCTGTCCGTGTCGATGCCGTAGAAGCAGGGATGGGTAACCGGCGGACTGGAGATGCGCATGTGAACTTCGGTGGCCCCCGCCTGGCGCAGGGCCTTGACGATTTTCTGGCTGGTGGTGCCGCGCACAATCGAGTCGTCCACAATAACAATTCGCTTCCCCCGCAGCACATCTTCCAGGGGGTTGAGCTTCATGCGAATGCCCCGCTCCCGCATCGACTGGGTGGGCTGAATGAAGGTGCGGCCCACATAGCGGTTTTTAATCAGCCCCTCGGTGTAGGGGATCCCTGTCTGGCGGGCATAGCCAATGGCTGCCGGGGTGCCGGAATCGGGCACCGCGATCACCCAGTCGGCCTCTGCCGGAGCTTCCCTGGCCAGTTGTTCTCCCAGCCGCACCCGGTAGGAGTAGAGGCTTTCCCCATGCATGCAACTATCGGGGCGGGCAAAGTAGATCATCTCGAAGATGCACAGTTTAGGGTTGGCCTCCGCCCAGCGCACCGATTGCAGCCCCTGCCGGTCAATCCACACCAGCTCCCCCGGCTCCACGTGGCGCAGGTAATCGGCTCCGATGATATCCAGAGCACAGGTCTCGGAGGCTAAGACATAGTGTAACCGTGGGGCTTCGGGGCAATGAGGGCTGCCCACCATCTGGGGCTGCAGCAGCTCCTGCCTGGTGGGGTTGCTGCTCAAAAACCCCAACACCAGCGGGCGCACGCCGTAGGGATCCCGCGCTCCAATCAGCCCTTCGGGGGTGCCGATGACCAGGCTAAAAGCCCCACGGCAGCGGCGCAGAGCCTGACAGGTGGCTTCTACCCACCCTTGGCCCTGATTGACCGCCTGGGCAATGGCGTGGGCAATGCACTCCGAGTCAGTGCTGCCGGTGAGGTGGCGGTCGGCAGCTTCCAGTTCTCTGCGCAGCTCTTCGGCATTGACCAAGTTGCCGTTGTGGGCCAAAGCCAGCGGCCCCAGGCGGCTTTCCACGATTACCGGCTGAGCGTTGGCCATGCGGCTAGAGCCAGTGGTGGAGTAGCGGGTGTGGCCCACTGCCAAGTCGCCGCTGAGCTGGGCCAGGTTTACCTCGTCGAAAACTTGGGAAACTAGGCCCATCGCCTTGTGTACTCGGCAAAAGGCTCCTTCAAAAGTGGCGATCCCCGCCGATTCTTGGCCGCGGTGCTGCAGGGCAAACAGCCCAAAGTAGGCCAGTCTAGCTACCTCCTCCCCAGGGGCCAAAATGCCAAATACTCCACAGGCCTCCTTGGGCTCCTCCTGGCTGTTCCAAAAGCCGGCAGGCCAGTTCTGCTCCTCTCCCCCCGCTGGAGATGGTCTTGCCCCCGCTTTTGCTGCCATGGATCCTCATCTTGCCGGTTGTACCTACCAGTCTAGCCTGAGCCCAGCCCCTTCCCCCTCGACTGCGCCGGGATGAGCAGGTCACTGCCAAGTTGCTATAGGTCTTTCAGGCCGGAAGAGGGGCTATCGACTTCAATGGGGCCTAGTCCTCTCTTTTGAGCCAGGGTTTGCAGCTCTTGAACCAACCGTTGATCCTGGGAGGCGGTTCGAGCTCCCGACTCAGCAGCCCATGCCTTCAAGTCTTGAATTTGGTCGCGGGCAATGGCGGCTAGGGGGACGGTTTGGCGAATGGCCACCAATCAGCCAAGGGATCCCGGCAGGAAACACAAGCAGGGTAGACAGATAGGTATGGGGTGTTACGGCGGCCAAACCACTCGTAGCGGTGATCCCGGATCTGTTCGTAGCCTCGATCCCCTAGAAGCTTCAAGCCAGGAAAGTTGCGGTACAGAGCCAGCCACAGCTCCCCACCCGGCAAAAGGGCGGCAATTTGTTCAATGGCAGCGGATCCCTGCCAGCGGCGCTCTGGGTGCTCCAGATCGATGAGAATCATCCCCAGCTCCACCTGCTCCGGTGGGATCCCCCATTGAGCCAGGGTAGAAGCATCTTGCATGGGGGCATAGCAAAACTGCCGTCCGCGATCCAGTTGCTCCAAGAGCTGAACGCCGGTGGCACAGAGGTTGCAGAGGCCGTCGTAGATAACCATGTAGGGCATGGTGGGATCCCTTAGGCAGGCCGACCCAAAATTTGGGCTTGGTACTCTGCCTCTGTTTGCCGCGACAGAAATAGCCGGCCCATGAGGCGATTGTATTCGTGCTGGAAATCGGCTAGGCTTGGAGGATGGGCTATTTTCTCACCAGCCAACGCAACAAAGCCAGCCAGCTAGCCCATAGGCTGGATCTAGCTGGCTCCCTCTTTTTTTTTTATCATCTGGCTTTAGCCAAGGGGTTGTAAGAAAATCCTGCGACCAGCTGTAACAGGGCTGGGCTGCCGGGGTCAGCACCTGAGAAGCGCCTTTAGCTCGGCGCAACCAACAATCCCGAACGGCTACCAATTTGGTTTGGAGGATAACGATGCGCATTGCCCAAATTGCCCCGTTGCACGAAAGTGTACCCCCCAAGCTCTACGGCGGCACCGAGCGGGTGGTCTCGTGGTTAACTGAAGAGCTAGTGCGGCGCGGGCACGAGGTGACTCTATTTGCTAGCGGCGACTCTCAGACCCAGGCTCGCTTGATCCCTTTCCGGGAGCGGGCTTTGCGCTTGGATCCCACGGCCATTGATACGGTGGCTCCCCACATCTTGATGGTGGAGAAGGCCTTTCAGATGGCCAACGAGTTTGACATTATCCATGGCCACATCGACTACTATCCCTACGCCCTGGCCCGCCGCCACCCTCAAGTTTCTTTTTTGGCCACTCTACACGGGCGACTGGACATTCCGGAGCTGCAGCCTCTCTACAGCGAGTTTCAGGACATTCCGGTGGTCTCCATCTCTAATGCTCAGCGGCGGCCGCTGCCCCAGGCGCGCTGGGTAGGGACGGTCTACCATGGCTTACCCCTGGATCTCCACCGTTTCTACCCAGAAAAGGGGGATTACCTGGCCTTTCTGGGCCGGGTCTCGCCGGAAAAAGGGTTGGACACGGCCATTGAAATTGCCGCGCGGGCAGGGATGCCGCTGAAGGCTGCTATCAAGATCGACGCGGTGGATCGCCAGTACTACGAGCTAGAAATTAAGCCTCTGGCTAGCCGCCATCCCAATGTGGAGATCATTGGGGAAATCACTGACCAAGAGAAAAACGAGTTCTTAGGCAAGGCCTACGCGGTGCTGTTTCCCATCCGCTGGCCGGAGCCCTTTGGGCTGGTGATGATTGAAGCCATGGCCTGTGGCACGCCGGTGATTGCTACTCGCTTTGGCTCGGTGCCCGAGGTGATGGCCGACAGCCGCTCCGGCTTTATTGTTGACTCCGTGGAAGAGGCAGTGGAGGCCTTGGAAAAGGTGGGATCCCTTGACCGAGCTGGGGTGCGGCAGGTGTTTGAGGAGCGGTTTAGCGTCGAGAGGATGGTGTCGGAATACGAGGCCCTCTACAACCAGTTGGTGAACGAGCGGCAGGAGCGCTCGAAGAAAGCCACCCCTGGCCTGTCAACTCTGCCCAGTTAAAGCTTGAGCTAGCTGCGAGGCTGCTGTTTTGCTGCTTTGGTTGGGTGCGAAGACCGAGATGGCCGAAGACATCATCCAGATTCAGGATCAGTACTACATCCGCGCCAGCGCTTCGCTGGTGGAGGCGCGTCCCCACGTCCTCAAGCAGGACAACTGCTTTGCTGTTTTTGACCGCCTGGGAAACATGCGCCCCCTCGGCATCCAGGATCACGGCCTGTTTCGCGATGACACCCGCTTTTTATCTCGGCTGGTCTTGGACTTGCAGGGGAAGCAGTTTCTGCTGCTCAGCTCAGAGGTGCGGGAAGACAAGGACATTCTGGCGGTGGATCTCACCAACCCCGAGTTCACCACCTCGGAGGGGCAGTTCATTGAACAAGAGACGTTACACGTCTTGCGCACCACTTTCTTGTGGAACAACGTGGCCTATGAGCGCATTCGCATTCACAACTACGGTTTGGAGACGCTCCGCGTGCCGCTTACCCTGCGCTTTGAGGCCGACTTTGCCGACATGTTTGAGATTCGCGGCATCCGGCGGGCGCAGCGGGGGCAACTGTTGCCGGCCCAGGTGACGCCGGAGGGGGTAACTTTGCGCTACCGCGGCCTAGACGGACTGGAGCGGCAGACGCGGCTCCTATTTTCCCCTCCTCCGGACGTGGTTTCGGAAAAGCTAGCGCAGTGGTGGGTGCCGCTGGCACCTCAGGAGGAGCGGGATCTAGAAGTAAGGGTAGTCTGCAGCTATGGCGGCGAGGAGATCCCGCCCCTGACCTACCAGGAGGCACTGCAGGCAGAACGGGAGCAGCGGGCGGCGCTAAGAGCTTTGGCCCACCGCATCGACACTGGCAACGCTCAGTTTAACGAGTGGCTCAACGCCTCGCGGGACGACCTGGTGATGATGCTGGCCCGCACGCCCTATGGGCTCTATCCCCACGCTGGCGTACCTTGGTTTGCCACAGTCTTTGGCCGCGACGCGCTGATCACTGCCCTAGCCACCCTTTGGTGGTTTCCCGATTTGGCGCGGGGAGTGCTGCTGTACCTGGCAGCCCACCAGGCCCAGGAGGTAGATCCCAGCCGCGATGCCGAGCCGGGCAAGATCTTGCACGAGCAGCGCTACAGCGAGATGGCCAAGACGCGCGAGATCCCCTTTGGCAATTATTTCGGCAGCATCGACTCAACGCCGCTGTTTGTGGTGCTAGCAGGGCGCTATGTGCGCCGCAGCGGCGACCTCGAGCTGTTGCGGCAGTTGTGGCCCAACATCGAAGCAGCCCTAAGCTGGATGGACACCTACGGGGATCTGGACGGCGACGGCTTCTTGGAGTACGCCAGCAAGGCGCGACGGGGCCTGCGCAATCAGGGCTGGAAAGATTCGGAAGACGCCATCTTCTATGCCGACGGATCCCTAGCGGAACCACCCATAGCCCTGTGCGAGGTGCAGGGCTACGCCTACGAGGCCAAGCTGTTGGCAGCGGAGATGGCAGAGCTATTGGGGCGGCAAGAGCAGGCGGCGCAACTGCGGCAGCAAGCAGAAAAGCTGCAGCAGCGGTTTTGGGAGCAGTTTTGGTGTGAAGAGCTGGGCGGCTACGTCCTGGCTTTGGACGGGCGCAAGCAACCCTGTCGCGTGCGCAGCTCCAACATGGGCCACTGCCTGTTTTCCGGGATCGCTCACCCGCAGCATGCCGAGCGCATTGCCCGGCAACTCTTGGAGCCGGCTTTTTTTAGCGGCTGGGGGATCCGCACCCTGGCGGAAGGGGAAGGGCGCTACAATCCCATGTCCTACCACAACGGCTCCATTTGGCCCCACGACAATGCCCTGATTGCGGCGGGGCTCTCCCGCTATGGCTATAAGGCGGAGGCGGCCCAGGTGTTGACAGCCTTGTTCGATGCCAGCCAGTTTCTAGAGCTGCGGCGGCTGCCGGAGCTGTTCTGTGGCTTTCGGCGGCGCCAGCGGGAAGGCCCCACCCTTTATCCGGTGGCCTGTCTGCCCCAGTCTTGGGCGGCGGCCAGCGTGTTCCTGCTGCTGCAGGCCTGCCTAGGCCTGGAGATCGACGGCTTGGCCCAGCGGGTGCACCTGACTCAGCCCACCCTGCCCCCGTGGCTGCCCCATGTTACCCTCGAAAACATTCAGGTGGGGCGCGGATCCCTGGACATTGGCCTGTATCTCCAGGCAGGAGGGGTGGGGATCAACGTCCTGAGAAGCACAGGGGATGTGGAGTTGACGGTGAGGTAGGAATGCCCTCAGCGTTCCACCAGCAAGGCTACAGCAAAGGCAGCCATAGCCTCCCCCTGACCTACAGGACCCAGTTTTTCGTTGGTGGTGGCCTTGATCCCTACCTGCTTGGGCGATATTTGCATAGCCTCGGCTAGACGAGCCTGCATGGCAGGGATGTGAGGCTTGAGCTTGGGCTGCTCCGCCACCACCACACTGTCTACATTGGCAACGCACCAGCCCTCTTGGCCCACCAGCTGCACCACTTGCTGTAGTAAAAGGATGCTATCTGCCCCTTTCCAACGCTCTTCTTCAGGGGGGAAGTAGTAGCCGATATCCCGCAGAGCGGCGGCTCCCAGGAGGGCGTCCATGATGGCATGGGTGAGGACATCGGCGTCGCTATGGCCCAATAGCCCCTTTTCGTAAGGGATCCGGATCCCGCCCAGGATCAGGGGGCGCCCCTCGACGAGGCGGTGGATGTCGTAGCCCTGGCCAATGCGCACTTTTCCGGCTCCCTTGGGAAAACCATCGAGACCTCTGTCGACCATCGCCCCCTCCGAGGAGCTAGGGGGATGGGAGTCGAGTAACCGACAAGCAGCTTTTGAGAACGCCTCTTTCTATTCTGCCGGCTCCAGAGGGGAATAGCAGATGGGACAAGACGAACCACTGTAGCAGTCGAAGCAGATGAGGTGAGACTTCCCGTAAGGATTGGCGCAGCGCTTGGCCCACTGGTAATCGCTGTAGCTAAGATCTTTTCCGCAAACGTCACATCTGGCCATCTCGCTTTCTTCTCCTCAAGCTTCCGAATTAAAACACCACACTAGAGAGATGATCCTAATCGATCCCTGAGCCCCAGCTTGAGAGAAACTATCCCCCAGCCCTGTCCAGAAGGGGATCCTGCCGCCCACAGGGGATCCCGTCTTCGAGAGGCGTCCAGCCCGGCTGCCAAAGATCCCGGTTCTTCAGGGTGGCCGCGTTGACCCAGAGGCGCACCTGGGGATCGCAGACGGCCTTGAGCTCGGCAAACACTACCCCCCCTTCCCCCTCTTGGCGAGCGGTAACCTGAAAATGTCGCCAGCCCAGCACAGGCTGAACCGAAGTCCACTTGGAGCCGAGGAGGTGGGGAAAGCGCTGCTTTCGGCGGGGTCTGCTACGGGCCATGGGTTGAGGACTGGCTGCTACCCTACCGCTGCCTGGGGGCGAGCGAGGAGCGGTAGGATGGCTAGAAGTGCTCTGGCATTCCAATTTACCCCCTAGCCTATCCAACGATGGTGCAACATGGGCAACCGCTGTGGCTCTTTTGGCAGCAGGTGCTTCTGAAAGCGAGACTTCTATTGCTCCTCCTGGCGTGTCTGGTTTTGGGCGCGGGACTGCCCTGGGTCGCGTCCAGCGCTTGGGCAGCAACTGAGCCAGGACTATCTGGCAAACTAACGGGGCCGGAGTGGCGCCAGGCCGATCCCGAAGCCAAGCAGGCGTTTTGTCGCAAAGCCTTTCAGGCGTTCCGAACCTCTCCTGCCCAGAGCTACATCATCAGCTCAACGTGCAGGCCTTAACCCCAGAGGGCCTGTGCCGGCGCATAGACCAGTTTTACCAGTACGCCATCCACGACGAGATCCCGCTCAACCAGGCGGCCAATATCGCTCCCCTGCTTTTTTCGGATCAGCCGCTGGAGTAGGGGCCGCCGCCTGAGGGAGGGCTTGTCTCCTGCTCCTGAGCGAGATCTTGGCCCTAGGTTGATAATAGAACTGTTCTCTTGCCCCTCTCAGCCATGCCCGGCTCTGTTATTTCCCCCGAAAACTTGCTAGATCTCTGCGAACAGGGTGTGCAAAAGGCCTTGGCTGCCGGCGCTGACCAAGCCGAGGTGTTTGCCAACTCAGGCCGCGAGACGGAAGTCACTTTTGAGAAAAATGACCTCAACCTGGTTCGCACTAGCTGCGAAACCCTGTTTGGCATTCGGGTCTTCTGCGGCGGCAGGCTGGGCTTTGCCACCTCCAACCGCCCAGAAGATCTGGCCGAAACAGCAGCTGAGGCGGTGGCCATGGCCAAGGCTTCGCCGGCGGATCCCCTCAACGGCCTGCCGGATCCCCAGCCTCTGCCCCAGGTGCCCTTTGCCCTTGACCCAGGCCTGCTGGAGCTGGATGCTGCCGAGCTGACGCAACTGGGATCCCAACTGGTGGAGTGGGTGCGCTCCAAAGACCCGCGCATCACCATCGACAGCGGCTCCTTCAGTGTGGAAGAGGATACCGTGGCCATTGCTTCTTCCACCGGCATCCGCGCCAACTACCACAGCGTTGAGGCGGGCGGATCCCTATTTGGCATGGCCATCGATGGGGATGAGGTAGGCAGCTTTGCCTACGACGGCGACAGCGTCCAGAAGCGGGCGGATCTGGTGCCGGCCCTAGAGCGAGCTTTTGATCGCTTTGTGCAAAAGTGCGTGGGGGCCCTGGGGGCTAGCAAGGGAGAGAGTTTTCGTGGCCCCATCGTCCTGCCGCCGGATGTGGTGGAGGAGTTTCTGGGAGACCTCCTCTTTGTGCTGGGGGCGGATGCAGTGCGCAAAGGCAAAAGCCCCCTGGCGCAGAAGATGGGATCCCTTATCGCCAGCCCTCTGTTGACGCTGGTTTCGGAAGGCCTGGGCTTGCCTGGCTACCTCATCGAGCCCTTCGACCGCGAGGGGATCCCCCGCCAAGTTACCCCCCTAATCCACGAAGGGATCCTCTGCAACTTCATGTACAACAGCTACGAGGGCCGGGCTGCCGGCGTTCCCTCCAATGGCCATGCCACAGGCGGAGCGGGCAGCTTGCCAGGAGTGGGGCCGGCCTGTCTGAGCTTGGCTCCAGGGACAACGCCCCTGGCGGAGTTGTACGCGATGGAGCGGGGCATCATCGTCACCCGGCTTTCTGGCAGCAGCAACCCCATCACCGGCGACTTTTCCGGGGTGGTGAAAGGGGGCTTCTTGGTCAAAGGCGGCGAAAAACGCCCCATCCTGGAGACCACCATTGCCGGCAACCTCTACGACTGTTTGCGCAATATCTCTGCCATCTCCCAGGAAGTAACTGTTTTCAACGGCACGGCTGCCTTTCCTGCCCTGCGCATTGAAGATGTCTCGATAACGGCAGGATAGCTGACCAAGTCAGTGCCCTGGGATATCCAGCCAGCAACCATAGGCTAGAGCTGGCCAGGAGGCAACAGCGGTAAACTGTCCTACCCCGGGATCCCTGGCAGCAGCGATACGGTGGTCTTATTCCCAAAAGCCGCGGAGTTGTCTCGATGGGCCAGGAGATCGCCTGCCTGAGTTTTAGCGACGAAGACTTTGCCGAGTTCAAAGCTCGGCTACAGCAAGAAACGGACTTGCTCGACCGCTGGTTGGCCGGTGCGCCGGGGCTGGATCCGGCTTGTCAGCCCTTTGCTCAGGGATCCTTGGTGGGCGGGTTTGAGCTGGAAGCCTGGCTGGTCACCCCCCAGGGGGATCCGGCCCCGATCAACTCAGCCTACCTGGAAGCGGTGAACGATCCGCTGGTGGTGCCGGAACTGGCCCAGTTCAACGTGGAGATCAACAGCCGGCCCCAAGTTTTGGTCGGCTCGGCTCTGCGGCAGTTGCAGCAAGAGCTGGGCCAAACGTGGGATCGCTGTTGCCGAGTGGCCGAGCAACTGCAGGCGGGGCTGATGACGATCGGCATTTTGCCCACGCTGCAGCAGCAGCAGCTCACTTTGGAGATGATCTCGCCTCGCAAGCGCTACCTGGCCCTCAACGAGCAGATCCTGAACCTGCACCGGCGCGAGCAACCCTCCAGGATCCCGGCCCTGGGGCTGACAATCGAAGGGCCTGCCACCCTGCTGCGGGTCACCCACCCAAACGTCATGCTGGAGGCAGCCACCACCTCTTTTCAAATCCATCTGCAGGTGGCCCCCCACCAAGCGGTCCGCTACTTCAACGCTTCCCTGCTCGTGTCGGCCCCCTTGGTAGCGCTGGCGGCCAATTCTCCCTATCTGTTCGGGCACGACCTATGGGCGGAAACCCGCATCCCTGTGTTTGAGCAGGCGTTGGATGGCCCACCCCCCCTTGCCCCCACCCACCAACCTCGCGTCACCTTTGGGCAAGGCTATGTGCAAGAGTCCCTAACGGAGTTGTTCTGGGAAAATCTACGCTGCTATCCGGTGGTGTTGCCGCAGAGGCTGGCCTCACCTCCTACTGAGCTAGCTCATCTGCGCTTGCACAACGGCACCATCTGGCGCTGGAACCGCCCTCTGGTGGGGGTGGATCCCTATCCCCATCTGCGCATTGAACAGCGGGTGGCTGCAGCAGGTCCCACTCTACCCGACATGATCGCCAATGCCGCCTTCTACTTTGGCCTGGTGCAAGCTCTGGGATCCCGACCCCTTCCCCCGGAGCAGGAGCTGAGCTTTGCCCAGTGCCGCGCCAATTTCTACGCGGCTGCCCGCTTCGGCCTCGAGGCCCCCATCACCTGGCTCAAGGGGTGGCAGGGATCCCTGCGCCAATTGCTGCTGGAAGAGCTAATTCCTTTGGCTGAGGAAGGATTGGCGCAACTGAACTTGTCCTCCCAGGATATCCAGGAGTACCTGGGCATTCTCCGTGCCCGCGTCGAGTTGGGGCAGAATGGGGCCACCTGGCAGCGGCGCTACGTGGCTCGGCATGGTAAAGATATGCAACAATTGACCTGTGCCTACTGGGAACGGCAGCGGCAAGGTCAGCCGGTACACACTTGGGATCTCGACTAGGAAAGCGCCCTCCCCGTATGGCAGGGGATCCCCCTGGGCAAGATGGATCCCTTGCCCAGCTTGGAAGGGGGGATGCCTTCTCAAAGGGCAGGGCGACGACCCAAGCCACCAGCACGGTAGCCAGTTGTTCATTTCTGCTCCTGAGCAGCCAAGAGTTTGCGTTGAAGTGCTTGCCCAACCCTCATGCTCACCGTTCTCGACCACCTGCCGGATCAACTCCTGGAGCTAGAGGCCCATCAACTCTACGACCGCTTGGGCGGGCCAACCCTCATCCATCTGCGGGGAAGGCGGGATCCCCCCTTGTTTGTGTCTGTCCTGCTGCACGGCAACGAAACCACTGGTTGGCAGGCAGTGCGACAGCTTCTGCGCTGCTACCGCGAGCGAGAACTGCCCCGTTCCCTGTCCCTCTTCATCGGCAATGTACGGGCTGCTCGCTATGGGCAGCGGCGCCTGGACGGCCAGCCAGACTACAACCGCATTTGGGGCCCCGGCTCCACCCCCGAGCATGCCATGGCCGAGGCGGTTTTGCGGCAGATGCGGCAACGCGGCGTCTTTGCCAGCGTTGACATCCACAACAACACGGGCACCAACCCCCATTACGCCTGTGTCAATTACCTAGATCCTTCCACCTTGCACCTGGCCACCTTGTTTGGTCGCACTGTCCTCTACTTCAGGCGGCCAGAAGGCGTGCAGAGCATGGCCTTTGGGCGCTTCTGCCCGGCAGTGACCCTGGAGTGCGGCAAGCCGGATCAGCCCTACGGCACCCAGCATGCCTACGCATTTCTGCAAGCCTGTCTTCATCTTTCGGCCATCCCGCAGCGCCCCGTCCTTAGACAAGACATCGACCTCTTTCACAGCATCGCCATTGTCAGGATCCCGGAAGAGGTGAGCTTTAGCTTTGGGGAAGAAGAGAGCAAGCCGCAGGGATCCCAGCCACACCTGCGCTTCCCCCCCAACTTGGATCTGCTTAACTTTCGGGAGTTACCTCCCCACACCTGCATTGGATGGACCACCAACGGTTTCTACCTGGAGGTGCAAGATGAGCAAGGCCAAAATGTGGCGGAGCGCTTTTTCTATGCCCAGGATGGGGAAATTCGCACCCGTGTGCCGCTTGTGCCAGCCATGCTCACCCTCAATAGCCATATCATCCGCCAAGATTGCCTCTGCTACCTGATGGAGCGCTGCCGCACCGCTGTCGCGAACGAGGACTAGAGGGTTGAGGAGCTCCTCCAATTTCCAACGCTTGTGGACTGCCGCCCACCAGACTTGCTGCTCAACAAAGCGGACTTGATCACCGCTCTACACCCCTGATGCCCCTTGCCTGCTCGCTCCCCTGGCCTGCATTTTGAATGGGCACGCTTTTCGCTCAAAAGGAGCCGCGTCTTGAGTGGCAAGGGGTTAGACTGGGAAGCACTGGCCGTCGGCCTCAGGCGGGTGTGCCGGTCAACGCCACCTGCCCATAAGAACTTTTGGGAGGGGGTGAATGGCGATGGCTCGCAGCAAACTGTCAAAGCAAGAACAACAGCAGATCGTCAATGCCTACCGCGACTCGGTAGCTACTGTTGCTGAACTGGCGGAGCAATTCCGCGTCAGCCTCGCCACCATCACCCGCGTTCTCAAGGAAAATATCCCTCCTGACGAGTACCAGCAGCTAATCCAGCTCAGACGCTTAGCAGCCCGCCGCAAAGACAGGGACAAGGAAGAGATGCCCCAGCCACAACAGGTTTTGTCTCCAGAGGACGCCTCTAATCAAGCGGGCGAAGGAGCAGAACTGCCCCCTGAAGCACTGCCAGCCCACCTGGTGGCTGAGCTGCAGGAAGATCTGGCTGCAGAAGAAGACGACGATGAAGCGGAAGAGGAGGAAGACACCAGTGACGATCTGCCGGAGGACGCCGAAGCAGAGCCAGATCCCCTCGCTGGGCCTGTCCATCAAATTCAGGTGCTTCCCCTGGAGGAGCTGGAGCTGCCCGAGACCTGCTACGTAGTGGTGGACCGCTACCAAGAATTGGCCACCCGCCCCCTCAAGGAATTTTTGGGGCCGGGATCCTTGGAAGGGATCGAGAATACCAATACGCTACCCGTTTTCGACAACCCCAAGGTGGCCCGGCGCTTTTGCGAAATGAGCCGCCGAGGCAGCAACACCCACCCACCCTACCGGGTTATCCACTTTCCCGGATACATTCTGGAAGTTGTGCGCTCGCAGTTGCAAAAGAAAGGCATTACTCATCTGCTGGTAGATGGACAAATCTACAGCTTGTAAAGGGTTAGGCCTATGTCTGAGTTTCAACTGGTTTCCCCCTACCAGCCCACCGGGGATCAGCCTCAGGCAATTGCTGGCTTGGTGCAGTCTATTTTGGAGGGCCATCGCTTTCAAACTCTGCTAGGGGCAACCGGAACTGGCAAAACCTTTACCATTGCCCATACTATCCAGCAGATTGGCAGGCCAACCCTGGTGATGGCCCCCAACAAAACCTTGGCTGCACAACTGTGCAACGAGCTGCGCGAGCTTTTTCCCTACAATGCTGTCGAGTATTTCATCAGCTACTACGACTACTACCAACCGGAAGCCTATTTGCCCAGCACTGACACCTACATTGCCAAGTCTTCTTCCATTAACGAAGAAATTGACATGCTGCGGCACTCGGCTACCCGCTCCCTCTTTGAACGGCGGGATGTCATTGTTGTGGCTTCCGTAAGCTGCCTCTACGGCTTGGGCATGCCGGAGGAATACCTGAAGGCTTCTATCCCCTTCAAAGTGGGCCAACGAATTGACCAACGGCAGGTCTTGCGGGAGCTGGTCGGCATCCAGTACGAGCGCAATGATCTGGAACTGGCGCGGGGGCGGTTTCGCGTCAAAGGGGATGTGCTGGAAATTGTGCCTGCCTACGAGGATCGGGTAATTCGCATTGAGTTTTTTGGCGATGAGATCGAGGCCATTCGCCTCCTTGACCCGGTGACAGGCGCGATCCTCACCAGCGTCAGCGCCCTCAGGGTTTATCCAGCTCGCCACTTTGTAACACCCGAAGAGCGACTAGAGCAGGCCATCCGCAGCATTGAGGAAGAGCTGGAAGAGCAGCTAGATCTCTTTCGCCGCCAGGGCAAGCTCTTAGAAGCTCAGCGGCTGGAGCAGCGCACCCGCTCCGATTTGGAAATGCTGAGGGAGGTGGGCTACTGCAACGGCATTGAAAACTACTCCCGGCATTTGACGGGGCGCAAGGAAGGGGAGCCGCCTGCTTGCTTGGTGGACTACTTCCAGGCCAACGATTGGCTCTTGGTGGTGGACGAATCCCACGTTACCGTGCCGCAAATCCGGGGCATGTACAATGGGGATCGCGCCCGCAAACAGGTGCTGGTGGATCACGGCTTTCGCCTGCCCAGCGCCCTTGACAATCGCCCCCTCAAAGCCGAGGAATTTTGGGCCAAAGTCCACCAATGCATCTTTGTTTCCGCCACGCCCGGCAACTGGGAATTAGAACAAAGCGAAGCTCAGTTTGAAACCGTGGTGGAAAATGGCAAACCCCTGAAGTTCTACATACCGGGCACAGGCCGGGTTGTAGAACAAGTTATTCGGCCCACTGGTGTGGTGGATCCAGAAGTGCATGTCCGCCCCACAGCCGGTCAAGTGGAGGATTTGCTCTCAGAAATCTACCTGCGCCTAGAGCGCTCGCAGCAGGGCTTCCCGGAACGGGTCATCGTAACCACCCTTACCAAACGCATGGCTGAAGATCTCACCGAGTACTTGCAGGAACGCGGGATCCGGGTTCGCTATTTGCACTCTGAGATTACCCCCATCGAGCGCATTGAGATCCTCCAAGATTTTCGGGAAGGGGCTTTTGATGTCCTGGTGGGGGTCAATTTGTTGCGGGAGGGGTTGGATCTGCCGGAAGTCTCCTTGGTAGCCATTTTGGATGCAGATAAAGAGGGATTTTTGCGGGCGGAGCGATCCCTAATCCAGATGATTGGGCGGGCAGCGCGCCATGTCCGCGGCATGGTGGTGATGTATGCTGACACGCTGACTGGCAGCATGGCAAGAGCGATTGCCGAAACCCAGCGCCGCCGCCAAATTCAGTTGGAATACAATCGCCAGCACAACATCACCCCTAAGCCCATCGTTAAGAAAAACAGCAATGCCATTTTGTCTTTTTTAGCCATCTCCCGCAAACTCAAGGGCAAGGATCTGGAAAAAGCCTTGCCAGCGCTGGATGAGATCCCTCTATCCAAAATTCCAGAGCTCATTAGCGAGCTAGATGCAAAGATGAAAGCGGCAGCTAAAAACTTGGAATTTGAAGAAGCTGCCCGGCTGCGCGACCAAATTAAAAAGCTGCGCCAACGGCTTTTGGGCCACCCCTGGAGCGCCTAAGCTCCCAGCCTGCCTCCCCAGCCGCGGGACTTGCTCGTGCCACCATGGGCATACCGCCAAGCCTCCTCGGGATTCCTGAAACCATGGATGTTCGCCTCCGCCGAGCCATTCGAGATTCCCTCTTGCTGAAGGGGGCTGTACTCGCGCTGGGGCTGACGATGGGGATCGGTCTCTGGCTTTCCCCTGCCCTCTCTGCCCCCTTTGAGAACCGCCTGGCGCAGGCACTTGAGCTGCGGGATCCTGGAGTTGCCCCCGAGGGAGCTCCTTCCCCAACCCCGCTGGGGATCCCGTTGACTGGCCAAGAGGGCACAGCAGTGCTGGTGGGGGGAGTCCCGGTGTTTCGCCTGCAAACGGCAGAATACCCCAGCGACGTGCGGGCTGATAATGTGCGGGCAATCATCGAGCGCTTTTTGGAAGAGGGCCAGTTGCCGGAGCCAGAGGTGCGGGTGGCTCAGGATGCCAATGGGCAGTACGTTCTCCGGCTGGGAGAAAGAGGCCGCTTTGAGGCCACCCAACGGTACTTGTTTACCGTCACCTATGCCGATGCGGCTGCCGAGCGCAGGGTGCCGCTGGCTCAGGTAAGCCTCAACGATGTGCGTCTAGTGGCCAACAGTTGGGCACGGCGGCTGGAACAAGCCATCGCTGAGTACCGGCAGGATCGGCTGGATCTGCAGCGGACGCGGGATCCGCGCGTGCTAGTACTCACTACCTTGGCTGGGCTGGCCAGCGTGGCTGTGGGGTTCTTTCTCTGGCGGCTGTTCGACCGTAGCCTCGTCCGCCTGCAGAGGTGGCTAGAGCTCCGGGCTGACCCAGGTTGGGGAAGCTGGATTGACATGGGAGGATCCCTGCTGCGCAGCCTAGGAGCAATGCTTATTGCCGGCATCTCGCTGGACCGCAGCATTAGCTTCATACCCGCCCTGCGGCCCTTTCAGCGGGCTTTTTACGCGCGCTTGGGGCAGGTGGTGGACACAGCACTGGGCGTTCTCATCCAGCCGCTACCCAATTCCAATGTTTCCATTGCTAGCCTATTGGTCTTCTTTGTCCTGGCCACTTTGGTCTTTACGGTTGCCCACTATATCAGCGTTGGCTTAAAGCAGCGGTTTTTGGGTCGCCTTGGGCTGGACTTGGGCACCCAGGAGTCGACGGCGGCCATCTTCAAATACGTCCTCACCCTATTTGGGATCCTGCTAGTGCTGCCCTTTAGCGGCCTCAACCTCAGCTCCTTGGCTGTGATTGCAGGGGCGGTGGGCTTAGGAATTGGCTTTGGCCTGCAAAACCTTTCCAACAACTACCTTAGCTACCTCGCCATCCTCCTAGAGCGTCCCATCCAGATTGGGGATCTAGTCGAAGTGGACAACTTGCTTGGCACAGTAGAGCACATTGGCCCGCGGGCCACTGTCCTGCGCACCTTGGATCGCATCTTTGTCATTGTGCCCAACTCTCGCTTCACTGAGTCAAAGGTGGTGAACTGGAGCTACCGAGATCCCCGCTGCCGCATCCACATTCCCGTGGGCGTAGCCTACGGCTCCGACACAAAGGTGGTTACCGAAGCCCTGCTTGCCGTTGCTAGGGGAAATCCGCGGGTTCTAACCAACCCGCCCCCGCAGGTGTGGCTTAGATCTTTTGGGCCTTCTTCCCTTAACTTTGAGCTGTTGGTGTGGATCAACCGTCCTCAGGACCAATTTGTCTTGACTAGCGAGCTCAACTTCGCCATCGAGGCCGAGTTTCGGCGGCGCGGGATCCGCATCCCCTTCCCCCAGCAAGACATCCACATCCGCAGCTTGGAAGGACTGGTTTCCCTCAGCCCCAACGGCGGATCCCGTTCTCTGCCTGACGCTGCTTCTATCCAGTCGGCCCTCAGCGAAGCAGCCCAGTTCTCGGAAGACAAGGATTAGGGAGAGACACCATGCTGCAAAGCCTGGAGCGTGTGTTGGCCAGTTTCAGCGGCCACCCCCTTTGGGCCGAGCTCAACCAAATGCAGACCCTGCGGCAGATCTGGTCGGAAGTGGTGGGAGAAGCGGTAGCCGCGCAAACCTACCCGGTCAACCTGCGCCGCCAGGTGCTGCAGGTGGCCACTTCTACCCCTGCTTGGGCTCAGAACCTCACCTTCCAGCGCCAACGGATTCTCAAGAAACTCAACAGCCGCCTCCACCCTCCCCTCGTGGATATCCGCTTTAGCCCTGCCGCTTGGCATGCGAGGTCGGGCTTGGCTAACTCTTTTGCCTCCGATGCGGAACTGGTGGACAGGTTCTACCCCCCTCCCCCTGTATCCTCAACTCCCAAGCGGCCTACCACCCCTCGCCGCTCCAGCTTATCTCCCTCTTCTGAAGAGGCCAAAGCTGCCTTCGAGCGCTGGGCTCGGCTAGTGAAACGGCAACAAACCCAGCAAAACCTGTTTCCCTGCCCTGCCTGCGGCTGCCCCACTCCTGCTGCCGAGCTGGAGCGTTGGTTGGTCTGTGGGTTTTGCCATCGCCAGTCCTTGCGTGGATCCAGCCGCCGCTACCCCAGGGAGTTGCCGCCTGCAGGAATAGCGTCTACTCCAGCAGGTTGACCCAGCGCAAGTAGGCTTCGACCAACGGGGATCCTGCCAAGGCAGCCACAGCCCCGCCTAGAGCCAGGTAGGGTCCAAAGGGAACAGGTTTGCCCAGGCGAGCTCGTCCTCTGGCCATGGCCAATAAGCTAACCAGCAAGCCCAACGCGGAACCCAAAAGGAGGGTCACGACCACCCCCTGCCAGCCCAGCCACATGCCAATGAGGGCCAGCAACTTGCCATCTCCTCCGCCCATGGCCTCCCGCCGCAAAACTTGGCGGGCCACCAAACCAATGCCTTCCACCAGCCAAATGCCCAGCACCGCGCCTGCAATCCCAGCCACCAAAGACGAGCCTGTAGCGGCCAGGGATCTGGATCCCTCTAGCCAAGGCAGCACCAAGCGGGCCAGCAGTCCTGCCAGCAAGCCAGAGCGGGTGAGCGCTTCTGGCAGCAAAAACGTATCCAGGTCAACCAAGGCCAGCGCCAGCAGCCAGCCCAACAACAAGCAGGTGAGGATCCCGCGGGGAGAAAATCCCAGAACCCCAACGCTGAGGCCAAACAGACCCATGGTCAGGGCCTCGACGGCAGGGTAGCGCCAGGCGATGGGATTCCCGCAGTGACGGCAGCGACCACGCAGCAAGAACCAGCCTAGGATGGGGAGGTTCTCCGTCGGCCCTAGGGGCGTCTTGCAGTGGGGACAGTGGGAGCCAGGATAGAGTAGAGAGAGACCCCGAGGCAGGCGGTAGACCACCACGTTGATAAAGCTGCCCACGCAGGCCCCTAGGATCATCAACAGCACCCAACCCAACAGGCGCAGTTCCCAGGCGCTGGCCAGGAAGTCTGCCCTCACCGCCGTTCCCAGGCAACAAAGACTGACTCTGCCCTCGTATAGCGTAGACCCTCCAGATGGGCAGGGGAGCAGGGCTTCAGCGCAGCGGCTCCAACTGCTGCAAGGGAATAAAAGTCTCCTGAGGCAAGAGAATGGGAAACTCCGAGAAAATCAAGTCGCCCCGCAGGGTACGGCGATGGATGACCACGCCCCGCGGTGGCTGCTCCACCACCTCTGGGCGGTGCTGAAGATGAAGCTGGTAGATCTGGCGAGCTGCCTGTAGCAAAGTGCTGTCCATGAGCAGTCTCACCCCCTGCTGGTGGTTCGATCCTTAGGATATCGCGGCGCAGAGCCGGTGGGCCATCCATCTTTATTTCCCAATTCAGGAAGTTGACCGGCAAGGAACCGAGAGAGGTCGCCAAACGAGCTTGAGCTGGGGGGTAGCCAGCAGGGCAGGTTAAGACAGGGCTATAGATCCCGCTTGGGTAGGAGAGTACAGTGGGGGCAAGCGCGCTGAGAGCAGATGGAGAGAACCTACCTGCTGGGGCTGGGCTGGATCCTAGGCCTGTTGCTGCGGGCCTGGCCGGCAGTGAGCGGCTGGGGGTGGGGGATCCCTCTAGGGCTGGGGTTAGTGGGATCCCTGGTCTACCGGCAACGGCCGCGCCTGGGGCGCACCTGGCTGGCGGCGGGGTTGGTGGGCTGCCTGGCCTGGGCCTACCTGGGCTGGCGGCAGCCTCTCCCCGGCCCGACGGATATTAGCCTTCTAGCCCCCCAGCAGCAGGTGAGTCTGGTGGGCACCGTCCTTTCGGAGCCTCGTCCTACCCGCGGCGAGCGGCAGCAGTTTTGGCTCGAGGCGGAGCAGGTGCTGGAGGCCGACTCCACTGCCCGCCAGGTGAGCGGCAAGCTCTACGTCACTGCTAGCCCGGCAGCCCTCCAGGGCAGGGATCTCCATCCCAACCAGCGGGTGCGCCTGGTGGGATCCCTCTACCTTCCCAGTCCGGCTTTGAACCCGGGCAGCTTTGATTTTCAAGCCTACCTGCAGCGCCAGGGGGCTTTTGCCGGCTTCAGCGCCCGCGAGGTGATCCCGCAGCCGGGAGGAAAAGTCTGGGGAGGTTGGGTGTTGCGGCGGCGGGTGCGGCAGGCCTTCGTCGCCGGTCTGGGGGAGCGGCAGGGGAACCTCTTGGCCTCGCTGGTGCTGGGATCCCGGGCTGGCCAGTTGGACTTCGATTTGCAAGATGCCTTCCGAGAAATCGGCATGGCCCATGTTCTGGCCGCTTCTGGGTTTCACGTGTCGCTACTGCTGGGGGTGGTGTTTGTCCTAACGCGGCGGCTGGCAGTGCGCCTGCAGCAGGGGATCCTCCTGGCAGCCTTGGGGGTTTACCTCACCTTGACAGGGTTTACCCCTTCGGTGCTGCGGGCGGCGGTGATGGGGGTGGCGGCCATGCTGGTGCTGACGGAGCCGCGGCTGGAGGGAAAAGTTAGGCTCAACCCCCTGGGAACGCTGCTGGTGGCAGCGGTTTTGCTGTTGCTCTACCAGCCACAGTGGATTACAGACCTGGGGTTTCAGCTCAGCTTTGCTGCCACCTTGGGCCTGCTGGTGGGGACAGCTCCCATTGTTTCCCGTTTGGACTTCTTGCCCCCAGCAGTGGCCACCGCCTTGGCTATTCCTCTGGCAGCCCAGATCTGGACCTTGCCGCTGCAAGTGGCCATCTTTGGCCGCATCCCCACCTATTCTCTGCTGGCCAACCCGCTGCTGCTAATCCTGCTGCTGCCCCTGCTGGTGGCCGGGTTTGGGGTGGCCTTTGTGGCTTTGCTCTGGCCGGCCCTGGGATCCCTGCTGGCCCAGCCCCTGACGTTTTTGATCACACCCTTGATCAACTGGGTGAGCTGGATGGCCAGCTGGCCCTTAAGTTCCTACTACACCGGCAGGGTCTCGCTGCTCCAGTGTTTGCTCCTCTACGGGGCGCTGGTGGCCCTCACCTTTTGGCCGCAGTGGCGACGGGCTTTCCGCTGGCAGGGCACTACCCTGATCATGGCCGCCATCCTGCTGGGGCCGAGGTTGTGGCCGGGGCCGCCAGTTCAGATCACCGCTTTGGCCAGTGGCCCCATCCCCATTCTGGTTATTCAGGCAGAAGGACGCCACCTCTTGCTCAACAGCGGCGATCCCCGCCTGGCCGAGCGCACGGTGCTGCCTTTTCTGCGGCAGCAGGGCCTGCGCCGTCTGGAGGGAGCGGTAGCCATGACCTCTAGGGGCTCTGCCAATGGCGCTTGGGAGATCCTGCTTTCGGCTTTCTCCATTGGGCACTTCTGGGACGGGGGCGGGATCAACGCCGCTTCCGAAAGCTACCTGCGCTCCCTCAGTGCCGTGCAAGCGGCCGGGATCCCCTATCAAGTCTTGCGGCCCGCCGACCGCATCCCTTTTTCCGAGCGGCTGAAGCTGCAGGCTGTCCATACCAACCCCCTGGTGTTGACCCTGGAGGCCGAGGGATCCCGCTGGCTGCTTTTGGGGTCCGCCAGCACCCAGGTCCAGGCCGAGCTAACCGGATCTCCCCTGCTGCCGGCCCAAATTGACTGGCTGTGGTGGGATGGGGGATCCCTAATCCTGGACTTGCTGGAGCGCTTTCAGGTGCAGGCGGGCATCAGCTCTGGCTCCGCCGGCGAGGCAGTGGTTACTTGGTTTCGGCAGAGGCAGCGGCCTCTCTACTTAGCCGAGCGCGTTGGAGCAGTGACCTGGTCGCGGCAAGGCGTGCAAACCCTGAGAGCGCAAGAGCTCTAGCACCTCCTCCCCAGGCGGGCTTGATTGTGGAGGCGGTGGGGATCCCATCCCCTAAAATGGGATCACCCCGATAAGCCTTCTTTGCTCGGCTAGACCTATGGACATCATCACCTTTGGCTGGGTTGCCGTTGCTGCTTTCTTTGCCTTTTCGATTGCCTTTGTGGTTTGGGGCCGCAACGGCATGTAGCCCTGAGCCTCCCCGCCGTCCTTCAGTGCCTCTAGCCCCATGGAAACCGCCTTGCCCTGGATCCTCCGCCTTGCCTATGGGGGCATCTTTTTGCTCCTAGCAGCCATAACTTTGGGCGTTGGTTACATCACCTTTATCGACTGGCGGGATCGGCGGCGGCGCAACGAGGCAGAACGTCAGGCTCGCCGCT